>DASRHU010000088.1:0-24886 GCA_035650335.1 Gemmatimonadaceae bacterium
CTGACCGCTCCGTAGATCACCTTCGTTCCGAACAGCAGACTCGCCACCGGCACCCGCTCGTCGTTGCCGTGCATGCGCTCCTCGTCGTCTTGCGCGAGCGGAAACGGCAGCATGCCGTACGTCTGAACTCCCCAGGCCCGCAACCGCGCGCTGTCGGTGGCACCCGTGCTCATGTACGGGACCACCGTGATCGTCGAATCCACGGAGCGTACCGCGTCGGCGATCGCCGTGAACATCGGCGAGCGGAAGGAGGACGCGGGGGCATCGATCGTGTCGCGATCGATCTCGAACTCGACCCGCCTGTCCGCCACGACACGGCGCAGACGACCCACGAGCGAATCGATGGACTGACCGGGGAGCACCCGCACGTTGAGGTTCGCCGTCGCCTCCGTGGGAATCACGTTCGTGCGAATGCCGCCATCGATCAGCGTCGCCGAAATGCCGTTGCGCAGCACCGCATTGTAGATCGGGATCGCCGACAGCACGCGCGCGCCCCGCGCTACGCGACGCGCATCTCGTGACGCGACATCCCGCATGGCACGCCCGACCGCGGCGTCGGGCCAGACGGCGCTGAGCTCGGAGAAGAACACCCGCGTGGTCGGGTTGATTCGTACTGGCTCTTCGTGCTCGGAGATTCTCGCCATGGCGCGGGCGAGCCGGCTGATCGCGTTCCCCTCGAGCGGCACCGAGGCGTGACCGCCTGGCCCCCGCGCGATCACACGAACGTTGTGAGCGACCTTCTCGGTGTTCTGCACGGCCACATACAGGGGACGACCGCCAACGATCCGGGTCCGCCCTCCTTCGTTGAGCGCGAACTCGGCCCGAATGAGATCTGGCTTGTTGGCGATGAGCCACCCCATTCCCCAGGTGCCTCCCGCCTCCTCGTCCGAGTTGGCCACCATCACCACATCGCGCTGCAGCGCGCCGCCGGCGTCGATCACGTGGCGCTTCAGCAGAAGCATCGTGACGAGGTTCGCGGCCAGCATTCCCTTGTCGTCAATGGCGCCGCGGCCATAGACGTAGCCGTCCTGCTCGATGCCCGCGAACGGGTCGACCGACCATTTGTCCGCTTCGACGCCAACGACATCCATGTGAGCGAGCAGGAGTACCGGCTGCTTTACGCCGCTGCCCTTGAGACGCGCGACGAACGCCGCGCGGCCGGGTGATGGCTCGAAGAGATGGGTCTCGATCCCCGCTGCCGTGAGCGTGCTGTCGAGGTACCGCGCGACGGTGATCTCGTTTCCCGGCGGATTGACCGTGTTGAGCTGAATGAGACGCCGCAGATGGCGGACGGTCTCGTCGCGGACGACATCCCAGTCCGGGTCGCCCGCGGCCATCGCCGCTGTCGGCGACGGACGCGGGTCAGCGACTTGCGCGCGGGCCACGGACAGCAGGCCGGCGAGCGCGACGGGAGCGCCGCGCAGGACCGCACGGATGAGCGATGGTCGCATGGCGCGCACTCACGATATGACGAGAAGGTCCTCGATCGCGCGGACGAGCGGCGCAAACGAGAGGGCGCGTCCCGTTGCGCGCTCGGCGAGCTCTCCAGCGAGCTCTCGCTGACCTTCTCCCAGCAGCGCCTCGCGGATCCACGGGCCCGCTCGCGGATTGCGCCACCAGTCCTCGTCGAAGCGCTCGACCAGGGTTTCGGTCAACAGCGCCTGAAGCTGCCAGGCGCGCAGGTAGCGGGCGGCGTAGAACCGCGGATCGACGTCCACGAAGGCGTCCGCGCGATCGTACTGGAACGTCGTCGCACTCGTGAGGCGGTCGACGTACAGGTCCGGCAGGGAGCTCCACGACGTCTCGCCGCCGTACAACGCGGTTTCGTAGATCAGCTTGGCGCAGTACCGGCGAAGAAAATGCAGCTCCTCGAACCCGACCGTCCGAAGGAAGGTCGGGGCGCGCCGGCGGCCGAGCTCCGTGTATCGCGCCAGCCACCCCGCATCGTGCATGAGGTGATCGAGGAGCATCGCGTACCCCTCGGTCACCGAATTGTCGCCGAGCCAGCGCCACTCGAACGGGTAGTCGCCACGGGTATACGCGAAGTGCAGCGCGTGCCCGAGCTCGTGTAGCAACGTGCGATAATCGGCCTGGCCGCCGTGCGGACGCAGCACGAGGTACACCTCGTCGGGCACGCGCACCGGGGCGCAGAACGCGCGTGAGCGCTTCCCTTCCCGCTCCTCGGTGTCGAAGATGATGCGGCCACCCGCGCCGGGATCGATTCCCATCTCCCGCGTTTGCCGACGGATCGACGCCTCCATCGAATCGCTCGGGAAGAAGGCGTCGAATTCCTGTGCGCGCAGCAGGTGCAGCGCGTCGGCGCGCGTCGCCTCGGCGGGATCCATCCGCAGCTTCGTGCGAACGGTCTCCGCATAGACATCGTCCCACATCGCCTGCGTATCGCGCAGAAACTGCTCGCACTCGGCCACGAGTCCCGAGAGATTCACGCCGCTCAACGCCTCGAAGGTCGCGTTGTAGGTGGGCGCGATCCGCATTGCCTCGATGAGCTCCTTCTCGCGCTGGAATCGCTCGCGGCGCATCGGGGCCAGCTCGGCCTGGACGACGCGAGCACGCGCGCGCTCGATCACCACGCGTTCGTCGCGATCCGCCGCATTCCCGATGTCGATCGCCGCACGCTGATACGGGACGACACGTCCGTCATCCAGGTGGAGGACGGCGCTCCCTTCCCAGGCGATCTCGCGCTCGTCGAGCTCCGCGAGGGCGCGGGACGCCACCGAGTCGGTGATCCACTCCAGCATCAGCCGCGCCGAGCGGTGGGCGTCCGATCCCTCCGTCGTCGAATGGAACTCCTCGCGGATGAGGGCCAGCGCGTCGTCCCCGAGGATGGCGGCGTGACGCGCATAGATCGCCTGAAGCTCCGCCGTCGGCTTCAGTCCCGCGTGCGCGAGGTAGTACTCGCGCGACACTTCCTCCATGAACCGTTGGCCATCGCTGCGCAGCCGGTCGAGGGTCAGCGCCGTCACGACGTCAATCGCTCCCGAAGTACGTCGCCGACGCGACCCGCATCGATGCGCTCCTGCTCCAGGGTGTCCCGATCCCGAATCGTCACCGTGTGGTCGGCCGTGGATTGCCCATCGATCGTCAGGCAGAAGGGAGTCCCGACCTCATCCTGTCGGCGATACCTGCGACCGATCGCTCCGGACTCGTCGTAAAACACCGGAAGGTGACGTCGCAAGTCGTCGGCCAGGCGTCGGGCGATCTCCGGCATTCCGTCCTTCTTCACCAGCGGGAAGACACCCGCCTTGATGGGCGCGAGGGACGGGTGCAGCGCCAACACCGTACGCCCTTCGTCCTCCCCCTCCACGCTCTCTTCGCGGTACGCGTTGACGAGGAGCGCGAGGAGCGTCCGGTCCGCACCGACCGAAGTCTCGATGACGAACGGCACGAAGCGGCGGTTGTTCGGCTGATCGAAGTACTCCAGCTTCTTGCTCGAGAACAGCTGGTGCTGGGTGAGATCGAAGTCGCCGCGATGATGCACGCCCTCGATTTCCTGGAAGCCCAGCGTCCCGCCGAAGTCGAATTGGACGTCGAAGGCGGCACGCGCGTAGTGCGCCAGCTCCTCCTTCGAGTGCTGGTGGAAGTGCAGGCGCTCCGGCGCCAGCCCGAGCGACTGATGCCACTTCAGCCGCTCGTCCTTCCAGTACTCGAACCACCGCATGTGGTCGTCCTGCGGATCGACGAAGAACTGCATCTCCATCTGCTCGAACTCGCGCGTCCGGAAGATGAAGTTCCCCGGCGTGATCTCGTTGCGAAACGCCTTGCCGATCTGCGCGATCCCGAACGGCACCTTCTGCCGCGTGGACTGTTGCACGTTCAGGAAGTTGACGTAAATCCCCTGCGCGGTCTCCGGGCGGAGGTAGACGACCGACGCCGAATCCTCGACCGGCCCCATGAACGTCTTGAACATGAGGTTGAACAGCCGCGGCTCGGACAGTGTCCCCTTCATCCCGCACGCCGGGCACTGGGCGGTGGGTGTGCCGGGCGTTCCCTTGATCTTCTCATCATCGGCGCGAAACCGCTTCTTGCAGTTGCGGCAATCGACGAGCGGATCGGTGAAGTTCTTGACGTGCTCGCTCGCCTCCCACACGCGCGGGTGCATGAGGATCGCCGCATCGAGGCCTTCGATGTCGTCCCGCATGCGCACCATCGCGTTCCACCACCGATCCTTCAGATTCTTCTTCAGCTCGACGCCGAGCGGTCCGTAATCCCAGACGGACCCGGTGCCGCCGTAGATCTCGGAGGACTGAAAAATGAAGCCGCGCCGCTTCGCGAGCGACACGAGCTTCTCCATCACGTCTGGATAAGTGCTCATCAGGGACATTCGACAAAGATGACGATCACGGCGCGCACGGGCTAGCGGGTCACGTGTGCCTCGGGCGCCCTGGCCGGATCGCCCCACAGTGCCGCGAGCCGGCGCGCGATCAGATCGCCGTGCCCCCGGCCGTTTTCGATGAAGACCTTGTTGGCATCGTTTCCGGCGCTGATCACGCCGGCGATGAACACCCCGGGGATGTCGGTCTCCATCGTCGCGGGGTCGTGCGCGGGAATTCCAGTCGCCGGATCGATGAACGCGCCGAGCTGGCGGAGGAGCGTGTGCTCGGGCGTGTAACCGGTGAGCAGGTACACGTGATCGGCCGGGAGTCGCTCAGGTCCGCGTGGCGTGTCGAGGACGACTTCCCCGGGTTCGATCGCCACCAGGCGCGAGCCCCAGCGCGTCGCGATGTGCCCCTCCGTGATCCGATTCTGAAGATCCGGAGCCACCCACGGCTTGACGCTCGGCGACAGACCTTCGCCGTGGTACACCATCGTGACGCGCGCTCCGCTCCGATAGAGATCGAGCGCCGCCTCGGCCGCCGAGTTCTTGCCGCCAACGACGATTGCGTCGCGCATGAACGCCTCATGGCCCTCGCGATAGCGGTGCGTCACGTGCGGAAGATCCTCTCCGGGAATGCCGAGGTAATTCGGCGAATCGAAATATCCGGTGGCGATGACCACGGCGCGCGCCGCGGTGGTGCGCGGCTCGCGCCCGCGCGGCTGAGCGCGAACGAGGAAGCGGTCGCCGGCCGGCTCGATGCGCTCCACGCGCTCGTACTGGCGGACGGTCAGACCGTGTCGCTCGACGACCTCGCGGTAATACGCGAGCGCGTCACGACGCGTGGGCTTTTCCGTCGCGACGACGAACGGCATTCCCGCGATCTCGAGCCGCTCCGCGGTCGAAAAGAAGGTGAGGTACGTCGGGTACCCCGCGATCGATGAGACGACGCACGATGCATCGAACACGATCGCTCGCCACCCAGCGCGCTCGACCGCGACGGCGGCGGCGAGTCCGCACGGGCCGGCGCCGACGATGACGACGTCCGTCTCAGAGTCCAATGATCTGGTCCCGCCGCGTGCCGACGCTCACATAGGCGATTCGTGTCTCCGACAGCTCCTCGAGCCGATCCAGGTACCGGCGCGCCTCCGCCGGCAGATCGGCGAGCCGCCTCGCGTCGCTCGTTGGACGGCGCCACCCCTCCATCCATTCATAGCGCGGACGAGCCGACTCGAGCGCCACGAGATCACCGGGAAACTCGGTGAGTGTGTCGCCGTTGATTTCGTATCCGGTGCACAGGCCGAGACGCTCGAGCGTGTCGAGGACATCGAGCTTGGTGACGGCGAGACCGGTGAGCCCGTTGATGCGCGCGGCGTAGCGAACGACCACCGCGTCGAACCATCCGCATCGACGCGGCCGTCCGGTCGTCGCGCCGAACTCGTTTCCCAGGCGACGGACTTCGCTCGCGAGCGGCTCGTCGAGCTCGGTGGGCAACGGCCCGTTGCCGACGCGCGTCGTGTAGGCTTTGACGACCCCGAGCACGGCATCGATGGAGGTCGGCGCGATGCCGGCGCCGGTCACCGCGCCACCGGACGTCGTGTTGCTCGACGTCACGAAGGGATAGGTCCCGTGATCGACGTCGAGCAGCGAGCCTTGCGCGCCTTCGAGAAGCACCGCCGCCCCCGATTTTCGCGCACGTGACACGACGAGCCCGATGTCATCCGCCAGCTCGAGCAGCTTCGGCGCGAGCCGCTCGAGCAGCTCGACCGTTGCTCCCGCGTCGGCGCGCTGCGATGACCCGAACGCGGCCAGCTGCGAGTTCGCGTGCTGGATCCCGCGCTCGACGAGCGCTCGCAACCGTTCCGGATGCCGGAGGTCGAGCACGCGCACGCCGCGGCGCGCGACCTTGTCCTCGTATGCCGGACCAATGCCGCGGCCCGTCGTCCCGATCTGTTTGCTGGCGCTGCTCTCCCCATCGAGCAGCTTGTGATACGGCATCACGAGGTGCGCGCGATCGCTGACGTACAGGCGACCGGACACATCGATTCCGTCGGCGATCAGCTCGTCGATCTCCTGGAAGAGCGTATCGGGATCGAGCACCACGCCGTTGCCGATCGCGCACCGCACACCCGGGTGCAGTATGCCGCTGGGGATCTGGTGCAGCACGAACGACCGCCCGCCGATCGCCACCGTATGCCCGGCGTTCGCCCCGCCCTGGTAGCGCACGACCCAGTCGGCGCTTTCGGCGAGGACATCGACGAGCTTTCCTTTGCCCTCGTCGCCCCACTGGGCGCCGACGACGACGAGCGTGCGTATCTGCGGATCGAACATGGACGAGCGGCTCCCGGCAGGGACAGGCGACGCGGACGAACGAAAGTTAGTCGTTCGGCGTCACGTGCGGGGAGGCGGCGCCAGCGCCACGCGCGCCACCTGCTCGTCGGCGGTCAGTGCCTCGCTGTGGATGGGAAGGGTCACGGTGAAGGTGCTGCCGCGCCCGTACTGGCTGGCCACCGCGATGTCGCCGCCCAGAAGCGCGATCAGCTTGCGGGTGATGCTCAAGCCGAGGCCCGTGCCCCCGTACTCGCGCGTACGCGACTGGTCGACCTGTCGGAACTCCTCGAAGATCACCTCCAGGTCCTGCGGCCGAATCCCGATACCGGTGTCGCTGACGGCGATACGCACCTGGTTGCCGTTGGCGCGCGCCGAGATCGAGACGGAACCTCGCGCGGTGAACTTCACGGCGTTGGAGACGAGGTTGAGGACGATCTGCTTCACCTTCGTGCGGTCGGTCTCCATGTACACCGGCTCGTCCGGCACCTGCACGGTGAATTCGAGACCCTTGCGCCGGAGCATCGGCTCCATCTGCCCGGCGACGTCGGTGATGATCTCGTTGAGCGACACGCGCTCGAGATGGATCGGCATCTTCCCGGCCTCGATCTTGGCGAGATCGAGGATGTCGTTGATGAGCGCCAGCAGGTGCTGCGACGAGACTTGAATGCGGTGGAGTCCTTCTTCCTGCTTCGCGGTCAGGTCGCCGTAGATGCGATCGAGCATGAGCGCGGTGTAGCCGATGAGGGCGTTGATCGGCGTGCGAAGCTCGTGCGACATGTTCGCGAGGAACTCGCTCTTGAGGCGGTACGCCTTCTCCAGCTCGTGCGACTGCCACTGGAGACGCAGATTGCGCTCCTCGAGGTCGCGCGTCGCCTCGCGAATGCGGTCCTCGAGCTCGGCGCTGAACCGCTTGAGCTCTTCGTAGAGGCGCTCGTTCTCCACCTCCTTCGTCCGGTCGTGGAGGACGGACACGATCGCCATCGGCTCCCCACGCTCGTCGAAGATCTTTCCCGATACCATCTCCATGGGGAGCGCGGCGCCCGTCGCCGGCCGCACCAGCGAGACGTGCGCACGCCGCGCGCGATCGGGAGTGATCGCGAAATCCGAGATGAACGACGTGACCTTGGTGTCGTTGTTGCGCACGCGCTGAATGATCACGGGATCGCGAACCGACCCCGTGAGCTCGAACAGCTCTTCCGCCTGACGATTCAGGAGGATGATGTTCGACTTGCCGTCGGTGACCAGGATCGGATCGGCGACGTTCTGGAGAATCAGCTCGAGACGGTCCCGCTCGCGCGTGGCCTGTTGCTCGACCAGGCGCTCGCGGTGGAACTGTCGCTCGAGCTGCAGGGCCGCCTGCTTGAGGTCGGTGACGTCGCGCAGCACCGACAGGTGCGATCCCGGACGCGCGATCTCCTCGGGGAGCGGATGGGCCAGCACTTCGAAGAGCAGATCGGTTCCCTCGCTGGGATCGACGAGGTTCAGCTCTCGCGCGCCACTCCCCGCTCCGCCCGAGAGCGTCGACTTCGAGAGGAACGAGCTGTACAGCAGGTTGTTGATCTCGACCGCTCGGCGTCGCCCTTCGGAATCGTTGGCCCGTATGCTGAGCAGCTGCTCGGCGCGCTTGTTCTGCACGACGATCATGTTCGAGGCGTCAGTGATGACGATGGGGTCGGGCAGCGCGTTGATGATTGCGGTGAGCAGGTTGGTCTGCCGGTCGAGCTGATCGGCGTATCGTTTCTGCGCCTCGAACGTGTACACGTGCGCCACCACCGGACCGGCGACGCTCGCGATTTCCGCGAGCATGTCGACGACAGTGGAGTCGACCGTCGTCTCGAGGACGGCGACGGCGAAGGGCGAGAGTCCGACGCGCCGCCGGCGCTCGTGGCCGATCGGAATCACTCCACAGGTCTCGAAGCGACCGGTGAAGCCGGCATCCGGATCGCGCGTGCGGGGCATGGCGTTCCGGTGCAGCGGCTGGGGAATGGGGATGGCGCACCACGGCGCGAAGGGGATTCCGTCGCGCTCCAGCACGGCACCGGGGCATGCGACCGCTTCCAGCGTCATCGCCGCCACCACCAGCGGATGGTCGGCCTCGGTGAGCTGGATCGCGGCATCCGCGTCAGGCTCTCGAACCCCCAGGCTCTCGGCCGGCCTCAAGCGCCCAGCCGGCCCGTCGACCATCAGAAGCAGGCTGCGCTCTGCCCCGGCAACCTTTCCGAGCTGACGGAGCAGCACTTGCGCGGCCTCCGTCCACGACGGCGCGCTCGCGAGCGACGTCAGCAGCGCGTCGAGATCGTCGCCGGTTAGGCGGGCGGGTGGTTCAGTCGCGTCCCGTCCAACCGTCATGATGCGTCACGAGCGTTCGCGACGACTGACCTCTTCGAGTCGGCGCTTGAGTTCCGCGTTCTCCCGCATCACGAGATCGAGCTCGGCCTCGCCTCCGCCCGTCAACTCTCGTGGCCGTGACGCGGGAGCGGTGATGCCCACCGCTTCGGAGAACCGCAGGTAGGTGTCGATCGAGGCGACCACGATGCGCGCTTCCACGGTCACGAGATCGATGCCGACCAGTGACACACGCACCCAGGCATCGATGACGATGCCCTTGTCGAGGACCCGATCGAGAACATCAATGAGGGAACTGCCGCCGGGGGCACGTTCGACTGCCATGCGCGGTTACTCCGTGGAAGTGGACGGTCGGCGCCGGGCGCCGCTCCGCTCGGTAAGCTGACGCAGCTGCTGTTCGATGCGCTCCAGCCGCTGCTCGACCTCTCCCGCCGCCAACGCATCGGGCCCCGTCGGCCGCATCGTCAGGCGGGGGTCATACTGCCACCAGTTCATCCCGATCGACACGGCCTTGTCGATGGAGCAGACGAGCAGCCGGACCTGGATGGTCAGCAGCTCCACGTTCGCGAGGTTGATCTTGATGTCGCCTGCGACCACGAGCCCCTTGTCGAGCACCCGATCGAGAATGTCGACGAGTCCGTGACTGCGTGTGGGCGCGATGTAATCTGGCAAGTGCGTTCTGCTCCGGTCGGCGGGTCGCCCCGCGGTTTAGCGCAGCCGCCCGAGCGGCCCGAGATCGATCTCCAGGTCCTCATCGTCGAGTCCGAACAGGCGCTTGAGCTCATCCATGCGCTCGCTCAACCGCAACAGCGCCAACCCGAGACGCTCGACCTCTTCGTCGCTCAGCGATCCGCCGTCCATCCGCCGGACCGCCTGGTGCTCGAGGACTTTGCGCAACACCTCGATCAACGTCAATACGAGTCGCGCGAGTCCCTGATCCACGCGCTCCGGGTCGGCATCGATCCGCTCCGGAAGCGCCCGCGCGATCTCTCGAAGCTCGCGCTCGAATTCCGCCACCGCACCCGGTGACACATCGGTGACGGGATCATCGCTCATCCGATCGCCTCGGCAAAACTGTAGGGCGCCCACGGCCCCGACACCATGATCGCGAGCGAGGGCTGGTCCTCCCGCAACGCGCCGATCGCGCGGCGGTAGTGCTCGATGTGTCCCCGGGGGATGAGGTGCGACACCGTGATCATGCTCGAGCCCGCAGCCGCACCCGCGAACGCCTCCGCGCGAACGAGTTCCCGTACGGCGGAGCGTATATGCTCGCGCACAATCCCCGCCTCCGCCAGCAGGTTTCGTTCCTGTCGTTGCGTCACCGCGACCCGTTCGAGGTACTCACGACCAGACGCTGCCCTCCCCTCCTGCCCAGCGAGCGTCGGGCCCTCCCGGCCATGGGCCGGCAGGATCACTCGCACCGTCATCTCCACCATTCCGGCCAGTCGTTCGAGTGCGGCGGAAAACGCGGCGCGGCGTGGCTCCACGAGGGTCGCGAGAGCGGCTTCGTCCGAGACGACCTGCCCGAATCGTGCGGGCAGAGGCGTCGCAAGCTCCAGCGCCGCGCGTACCACCCGATCGTGGCTCCGCGCACGCTCCGGGGACGGGGTGACCGCTGAACCGCCGGTGTCGCTCACCCACGCCCGGAGTCCCCCGACGTCCACCGCGCGCACCGGCGAATCGTCGATCCCCCGCAGGTCCGCCGGTGGCTCATGGGGTCCGGAGAGGAGGCAGTATAGGTAGATCGCCAAGCACCTGTGGAAGACGACCGCTCAATCCGAGATTCCGGCGATCGACGGTCTCGAGGCCAGTGATCAGCAGTGACAAGCTGATGGCGATGAGGTCGACCCCCGCAACCGAGATGATCACATCGCCGGTGATTACGACACCCTTGTCGAGCACGTGACTGAGCAGGTCGCTCAACACGAGCCCTTCCTCGTCGCGCGGGTCGAGGGCGTGCTTGCTCACGATGACGACCCGGCGCCCGCACGCTCGCGGACGAAATGATACGGCGGCCACGGGCCGCTGAAGTCGAAACGAAACCCGTGCGGTTCCCGCTCGCGAACGATCGTCGTGAGCGCTTCCTGAAACGGGGCGAGCGCGCCACGTCTAACGAGAAAGAAGGCGTTGAGCACCGCCACGCCCACCGCATCCTCGCGCCGCTTTGCCGGCAGCGGTTCAATGGTCGATTCGAGCGCGAGCGGAGTGAGTGCGTCGAACGCTTCGCGGGCTACATCCGCGCCGATCCTCAGCATCTCATCGCGACGTTCGCTCTCCAGCTTGCGCTCGAGCAGATATCGCTGCCCGGGATTCGCCTGGCGCGCCTGACGCTCGAGGGCGCCGAGTCGGGGGCTGAGCGTGCCAGCGTGCTGAGCGAGGACATCGTCGATCCGGAAGATGCGCAGACCGAATTCCTCCCCTGCGCCCACCCGCTCCATCGTCGCCCGCAGCTCGCGACCGCGCTCGCGCAACATTTGGGTGACGCGAGCTTCGCTGCGAAAGAGCGTGAAGATGGGGAGCGGCACGACGACGCCGCGATCGCTCGCCCAGGTGACGACGGCGTCGTGGGCGGCGGCGCGCGGTGCCAGCCATTCGACGTCCTCGGTCAGCTCTTCGACCCGCGCCGGCGCATACGCCTCGGCGTCGATGCTCGACACGAGCGCGGCGACATCGTCGGCAACGATCACGTGCACCGCGGCGCCATCGATCCCCGGCGGGGCGCCGTTCGGATCGATCGTCGGCGGTGTCACGCCGTAGGCGTAGAGCACGCGATCAGGCAACGGCCTCCTCGTCGAGTGGGCGCCAGGTGGCACACCAGGCACGCAGCGCGGCGACTCCCTCTGGTGCTGGCGACGCCGTGGGAGCTACAAACTGACGCGGAGCGTCGCCGGTGGAAAGGGGAGCCACGGCAGCGGTCACGCGATTCCACATGAGCGCGCCCACGGGCACGCCCCGGGCGCGGCACGCGGTGATGAGTCGAGCGGTCTCGTCGCGCACGAGTGGCTCGTCATTGGCGACGACGATGATGGTCGTTCGTGCCGGGTCGGTCATCATCTCGCGCAGTGCGCGTGTGCGTCGCGACAGGTCCAGCAGATCCTGCGCCGCCTCCACCAGGCCGGAGACTTCCCTGTATTCCAGGATGAGACGCATGAGCCGGTGCGTCCACGACAACGTCAGCGCCGGCATCTCGAGCAGGCGGAGCAGGTGCCCCGTCGGCGCCGGATCGACGATGATGGAAGCGTACCGCGCGTCGCCGAGCATTTCGCCTAACGTCACCAGCGCGTAGAGCTCGTCGATGCCTGGGGGTGCGAGCGCCATGAGATCTCTCGCCACGGCGCGGTCGTGCGCGAGATCCAGCGGTCCCGTCATCAGTCGGTCGAACACGGCGTCCACCCGCTCGGCATACCGGGCGCGAAACCGCTCGAACGCCGCCGTGGCGTCCATCTGGCGGGCGCTCACCCCGGGCGCCCCGTGCACGGTGGTGGCGTCATCCGGGACCGGTTGTCCGAGAACGTCGGCGACCGAGGGTGCGGGGTCGGATGAGACGACGAGCAGAGGCGCCTCCGGGCGCGCGAGCGAGACACCGAGGGCGCAGGCGACGGTGGTCTTGCCGACGCCGCCTTTCCCGGCGACGATGGTCAGCGGGCGAAGGAGCGCGGTGATGCCCGGGTGCATGAGGGGGCTCGGCGCGGGCGCCGTCGCGCCGCGCGCGCGGCCGGACGCGCGCGCCCGACGACCCGCGGACCGCTCGAACGCCGCGACGATCTCGTCCAGCCCGTTAGGCGGGGGCGCGACCTGGCTGACCACGAGCCGCGGCGCCGCCGGTGCCACCTCGGCGACGCGTGCCAGCGCCGCCGTCGCGCCGGCGGAGCCGCCGGCATTCGCGTTGACGATCACGGCGCCGATTCGGATCGACAGCGCCCGGAGCGCCTCCGCGTATCGCACGGACTCGGCGACGACCACGTCCTCGTGACGGACGACGAGCGCCACCGCCGTTGCTCCGGGATCTGTGAGCGTCGCCTCGAGCGCGTCCAGTCGCTCGCGCATGTCGGTGATGAACGCGTCGGCGGCGTCGGGACGATAGCGCCCGGAGAGCGCCTGCATCATGAACCGGTGCTTGTGCTGCATCCGGTCGAGCAGGGAGACCGTCGCCCGGAACGTCTGCGGTAGCGCGAGCAGCCGAAGCGTGTGTCCCGTCGGCGCGGTGTCGACGACGATGCGGGTCCATCGCGGCTCCCGCTGCAGATCGAGCAGCGCGAGGAGCGCCATTGCCTCGTCCGCGCCCGGGAGCGCGTCGTCGATGAACCCGGCGATTTCCTCGGTACTGAGATACGTCCCGTGATCGAAAATCAGCATCAGCACGTCGCGCCAGCGTCGGAGAAACGCGTCACGCTCGTGGGCCGCATCGAGCTGCATCGTGAACAGCCGGCCGCTATCCGCCATCGGAGACGGCGCCGCCTCGACGCGCACGCCTAACGCGGCACCGAGCGAACGGGCAGGGTCGGTGGAGAGCAGGAGCGTATCGTCGCCGCGCGCGGCGGCTCGTGCCGCCAGCGCCGCCGCACACGTGGTTTTCCCCACCCCGCCCTTCCCGACGACGAGGATCCAGCGAGGAAGCGCGTCGAGCAGCGGATCGAGCCGGCTCACTCCTCCGGCGCGGCGTCGCGTGCGACGCGAACGGGACCGCCAGGCATCGACATCCCGAACCGCTCGCGCCAGGCGCGAACGTCGCGCAGGCGTTGCATCAGCACCGCCTCCCGTCGCCTGTACTCGGCCGCGTCGATGTCTCCGAGCTCCTCCAGCATCTGAAGCTCCATGAGCTCCTGCTTGATCGGCGTGTCATCGGTCAGCTCGGTCTCGACGACGGTTTGTAACTTGTCGAGCGACCACCGCACGCCCGCGATCGGACCGGCGACGGGAAAGAAGAGAATCTTCGAGAGCAGGCCCATGGAGGCAGGGGTCAGGAGTCAGGAGTCAGGAGTCAGGGGGTGTCAGGTTGACGGTGGCAGGGAGAGAACCCCTTGGCACCTGATCCCTTGGCACCTGATCCCTTGGCGCCGTTCACTCCGATAACCCACGCCCCGGCACCCCCTGATCCCTGACTCCTGACTCCTGACTCCCGGGTCACTCAGCTTTCTCCAGCTTGAGCTTGATGTTGACGAAGTTGTACGGCGGCCATGGCCCCGTGTACTTGAACGTCAGGAGCTCCTCGTAGCGCCGCGACACGTCGCGGACCTTCTCGTCGAAGTCCTTCTCGCGATGGCGCTCGACGAGGAACGCGGCATTCATGATCATGCGGTCGCCGATGGGCTTGTTGCTCCGACTGGCGACGGCCACTTCCTTCAGTGTCTCGTGAATGTCCGAGACGAACGTATTGCCGGTGTCTTCGAGCGCGCTCTCGACCAGGCGGCCAAGCTGCATGCGTGCGAAGTAGGTCGAGCTCTGCGTGTTACGCGTGATCTCTTCCTTCAACCGACGGATTTCGTCGTTCGACCGCTCCAGGTTGGCGATGACCTTGTCACGATCCCACAGGACCTTCAGGCCGAACTCGATCTTGTCCTGCATCTTGTCGAGGACGTCGCTGAAGGCCTGATGCGTGGAGCGCAGCAGCTCGGCGACGTCCTCCTCGGAGCGGAACACGGTCCCGAACGACATCGGGATCACGGTGTGCTCGCGCATCACCGTCTCGTTCACGAACTCGTGGGCGAGCACGTTCTCACGCGTCGGATCGTAGATGACGATCGGCGTGTCGCTGACGACGGCGCTCAGATCCTTGTGATGGACGGTGTACACCCGATTCGCGCCTTCGCCGATTCCTATGTTGCCGAAATCGCGAGGCTTGTCGAGACGGATGATGCAGTAGACGTACTTGCCGCCCTCGCCTCGGGCTTCGGTTCCACTCGCTCGGGCAACGGCGTCGTCGCCTCGACCCGCGTCGGCATCCACCGCACGTCCCTCCCCGGAAACCATCCTGTCCATGAATCCCCTCTGCTGAGCTGCGCGAGCGTTCAGATCCATAACGCGAGGAGCACCCAGACGGCGAGCACGAGGCCGATGCCCACCTTCATCGCGACCGCGACGATGCGACCGAGCAGCGCCCCCGTGGCAACGCGAGTCGCTCCGCTGATGGCGGTCCCCTGCTTCGTCATCTCCGCCAGCCACGCGCCGATGAACGCTCCCGCGAACGCGCCGATCATGGGGCCGATCACGGGCAGAGGAGTCCAGACGAATGCGCCGACAACCCCGCCTATAATAGCGCCCCACCCAGCCCGTCGCGAGCCACCGTACTTCCGCGCGTACCGCCCCGAAAGCGCGAACTCGATCCCTTCGGCGATGAGCGCAAGCACCGTCAACGCCCCGATGGTCCAGACCGAGATGCCCGGCTTCGCGTAGCTGTACAGCAGCGTGGCACCCACCATCAGCCAGAGGCCTGGCAAGCCGAGCGGAATGAGCAAGAGCCCGGCCACCAACGCGATCGCGAGCAGTAGTTCTTCCATTCCTTCCCCTGTGAAATCGTCAGGCAGGTGTGCTGACGGCCTCACGAATGATCGAGGCCACGAGTGCCACACCGCGTCCGTCGAGATGCTCCAGCGTATCCCGGGAGGTGTGAATCCGGGCAACCGTGCGCAGCGTTCCACGACTCACGGTCACGATCTCCCAGTTCCCGTCCGCGAACGCCACCGCATCGAGCAGCGCACCGGGCACGAGCCTCCCGACGCGAACCGCCGTCCCCGCTCCTGCCGCGCTCGCGAGCAGCGCGTCGAGCAGCCCGCGTGGTCGGCGATTCGTCCACGTCGCGCGCACATCGCCCGCGTCGTCCACCCCATCGACATTGATCGCGCGACCCGCCGCCCGGGCGCGTACCCACGCGCGAGCGCCGGCCAGACCGAGCTCCTCCGCGCTCGTCAGGACCACGCCGACTGGCGCATGCGACGGCAACGTCTGCGCCACGATCAGCACGGTCGCCACGCCGGACGCGTCGTCCAACGCGCCGTGCGAGCGTTCACCGACCACGCTGGCGGCCACGGGAAGTGAGCAAAGCACGCCGATGGCGGTGATCCACGGCCACAGCCACGTAACGTTGCGGCCTCCTCCCTGGAGCGCGGCCACCGCCACCGCCAGCACCAGCGTCACGAGCACGCCAACGACGCCCAGGACGCGCGCGAGGATGGGTATGGGCTGCGACTTCGAGTCGAGGTGGGCCACCAGCCACATCGATGGCGTCCCCCGCGTCGCGGTGAGGTTGATGCTGCTTGCGCGCATCCACGGCAGACTCAGCACGCCATGCCGGCCGAGCCACCAGCCCACCGTGACGGCGACCTGTGCAGTGAGGAGGAGAACCACGAGCGCCGCACCGCCCTGCCCACGCCAACCGAGATGCCCGGCCGTGGCGAACAGCGCAGCGGCCGTCACGCCGAGCAGCGGCGTGCCAACCCGTCCCGGGAACGCCGAGTAGGAGAACCGCTCTTCGGCGAGCGTGAAGCCGGCGTCCGAGAGGACCTGGGCGCAATACGCACGCGCGCGCGCTTCCGCCGGCCCACCGGCCGGTCGTGGAGCCCCGGCGATCGCCTCGAGATGCCGGCGCGCCGAGCCTGCCTCGGTCGCGCGCACGTCCACTCGTCAGGCAGCGCGCGCGAGACCAGCCGCCCGCAGCAGGTCGGCGACGCGCTCGCGTTCCCGCGCGCGCAGCGGCAGGAGGGGCGGCCGGGTCGGTCCGCCGGCGAGTCCCACGAAGTCGAGCGCCGCCTTGACACCCGCAACGCCGAGCTCACCGACAATCGTCCGAGCCAGTGGTACGAGCCGTTCCTGCGCGCGTCCCGCGGCCGCACTGTCACCGCTGGTGAAGGCGCGCCAGAGCGATACCGAGATCGGAGCGGCGAAGAGCCCGACCGCGAGGACCCCGCCCCGCGCACCCATTTCCATTGCGGGGTACAGCCCAGCGCCGCTTCCCGTGAGCACGGTGAAGCGCTCGGACTGCGCCTCCAGGTACGCCCCGAGCTGCGCGAGATCGCCGGAGCTGTCCTTGATGCCGACGACGTTCTCATGCGCCGCGAGCTCGTGCACGAGACCCGCCGCCAGCGGGAAGTGCACGTACTTGGGGATGTTGTAGAGGATCACCGGCAGCGGGCTCTGGTCCGCGAGACGGCGAAAGTGCGTCGCCAGGGCCTCGGGCGTCATCTGCGCGCCGTAGTAGTGAGGCGCGACCACCAGGACCGCGTCCGCACCTCGCTCGGCCGCCTCCTGCGCGCGACGAACGGTGAGCCGCGTCGACTCGCCTCCGATCCCGGCGATGAGCCATCGCTCGTCAGGCACGATGGCACGCGCCCACTCCAGCAGCCGAAGGCGCTCATGCTCCTCGAGGAGTGCCGCTTCGCCCGTCGATCCCGCGACGACGACGCCGGTGAGTCCGGCATCGAGATGCGCCCGAACGTTCGCGCGGAATGGAATCGGCGCGAGCTCCCCCGTCGTTTCGTCGAATGTCGTGACCACCGGCCCCAGAACGCCTGCCAGCTTCTTCGTCATCGGGTCTCGCTGAACGTGCGCACGGTGAGCGCGAAGTCGCTGGGCCGCGATGCCGCGGCATGCGCGACTTCGTAGGTGATCGTGCCCTGCCCGACGAGATCCGCGAGATGCTGATCGAACGTCTGCATCCCGTACTGGTCCCGCCCCTCGGCGATCACATCACGGATCTCGCTCGTGCGCTGCTCATCCATGATCAGGTCCCGCACGAGTGGCGTGACGATCATGACCTCGGCCGCGACGATACGACCCCTTCCATCGGCGCGGGGCAGGAGACGCTGTGAGACGACGGCGTGCAACGATTCCGCCAGTCGGACGCGCGTAATCCCCTGCTCCTCCGGGGGGAACATCGCGAGAATGCGGGTGATCGTCGTGTGGGCATCGGGCGTGTGAAGGGTGCTGAGCACGAGGTGACCGGTTTCGGCGGCCTTCATCGCGGTGTCGATCGTCTCCGCGTCTCGCATCTCGCCGACCATGACGACATCGGGGTCCTGCCGCAGGGCAGCACGCAGCCCGGTGCGGAAGCTCTCGGTATCGACCCCGATCTCGCGCTGGCTCACGGAGCACTGGATGTCCCGATGAAGAAACTCGATCGGGTTCTCGAGCGTGACGATGTGCTTGCTCATCGTGGCGTTCATGTAATTCACGAGCGCCGCCATCGTGCTCGACTTGCCCGATCCGGTGACACCAGTGACGAGCACGAGCCCACGTTCCGCCTGGGCAATCCGCCCAAGGACGGGCGGCAGCGACAGGCTGTCGAAGCTCGGCACCTCGAAGGGAATGACTCGCATCACGATCATGAAGCTGGATCGCTGCCGCAGGATGTTCACGCGAAAGCGTCCCACACCGGCCATCCCCCACGAGCAGTCGTAGTCGGTGATCTGGTCGATGCGTTTGCGGTCCTCCTCGTTCGGAATGAGGCGCAGCGCGATCGCCTTGGTCTGGTCGGGGGTGAGGGCCTGCTTCGTCAGCGGCACCAGTCGCCCGTCAATGCGCGCGCGGAAGACATCGCCCGCCTTGATGTGCAGATCGGATGCGCCGCGCTCGACCGCCACCTTGATGATCTTTTCCATTGCCTCGCCGGTCGCTCAGTATCCGGCTCGCTTGTCCACTACGTTCCGCAGGGATCGTCCCGCGGCGAAGCGAGCCCAATTGTCGATGATCAGCTCCAGCTCCCGCCGCCAGTACGCACGGGGCGAGGTCGCCGAGACGTGAGGGGTCAGTAACAGCCGCGGCACGGTCCAGAGATCGCTGTCTGCCCCAAGAGGCTCGCGCTCGAACACATCGAGCACGGCTCCCGACAGACGTCCATCCCCGAGTCGGTCCGCCAGCGCGCGCTCGTCGAGCAACGACCCGCGCGCGACATTGACGACGATGGCACCGTGAGGAAGATGGTCGAGGCGCTTCGCCGTCACCAGCCCGCGTGTTTCGGCGGTGGCAGGGGCGGCAATGATGAGGATGTCGGCTGCTGGCAACGCCGAATCGAGGGCGTCGATCCCGTACACCGCCTCGAAGCCTCTCGGAGCACCTCGCTCCGGGTACCGGCGGATCCCGAAGCAGCGTGCGCCGAGCGCGGAGAGTCGCCAGGCGATTTCCGACCCGATGCCGCCCGCCCCCACGATCAGCACACGACATTCGCCGAGCTCGCGCACGGCGCTCTGCGCGCCGACGAACGGCTCGCGGTTCCACACTCGATCACGCTGCTGCGCGACCGCGACGTCGAGCTGACGCAGGAGATGGAGGATGCCGCCTAACACGTGCTCCGCTATCGGCACGGCGTGAATTCCCGCCGAGTTCGTCAGCACGACAGCGCTCTCCACCATCTCCGGAAAGAGCACGCTCCCGACGCCAGCCGCGGCCGAATGCACCCATCGAAGGCGCGGGGCCGCGAGAAAGAGGGCGCGTGGCATTCCGAAGCCGACGTACGCGTCGGCATCGGCGATCGCGCGCATCACCTCCTCGCTGGGCGCCGCATTGCCATCGCCGTCGGACACCGTCGGGGCGCTGATGACGTGGACGGTCCACCCCGGCGGCGCGGCGTCGCGGATGGCGACGGCCCCCGCATCCGGCAACGACCAGACACGAGCGGTGGCACAGAGATCGACGACCAATCGCCCCCGCGGGTGCGGCGCTCGCGCGGTATCGGTCACCAGTCAGTCGAACTCGACGCTGATCACTTCCGGGCGATGCATGAGCTCTTCCGCGAGCCGGTCGTATTGGCGCGTCGGGCCGACCAGCTGAAGCTGATACACGAGGCCGTCCGCTTCCTCGGTCAGCTTCTTCGACTGGATGACGATGCGAGCACCTCGAAACACCGGCGAAATCTCATCGAAGCGGGCGTCGCGGTGCAGCCGAACCGTCCCCGTGACGATCCGTCGAAAGGAGAGCATCCATCGCTCGAGCCAGCCAAGCGCGGTGAGGACGAGCGTGACGAGCAAGGCAGCGGCGATTGCCTCGGCCCGGTGCCCGGCGCCGACGGCGAGGCCGATGGCGGCCACCACCCATATGGTCGCGGCCGTGGTGAGTCCCACCACCTCGCCGCGCGCCTGCATGATCGTGCCGGCGCCGAGGAAGCCGACGCCGGTGACGACCTGCGCGGCGATGCGGGCCGGATCGCCGAGGCGTCCCTGATCAGCTCCGATCGTGATGGACAGATCCATCAGAAGCGCCGACCCGAGGCAAATGAGAATGTTCGTGCGCAGACCCGCGGGCTTGCCGGACAGCTCACGCTCGACACCAACGATGCCCCCGAGGAGGACGGCGAGGGCGAGGCGGCCCAGCAGATCGAGAGGGAGTGGCTCGAGGTACGGAAGGGTCGCCAGCGAGCTCAGCGGTGGCAGAATCGCATAGGTGTCGATGCTGGTCACCTCCGAGAGATCTACGGGTTGTTCAGCTCGTTGAGGTCGTCAGGCGCCGTGCCGGGCGAGCCATCGTCGAACGCGATTTCCCTGCGTGTCTCCTCGAGCTGCTCGATGGTGGCCTCATCGGGTTCGGTTGGCGAGAAAAAATTGCGAAACACCGTGTTCCCGCACTTCTCGCACTTGAGGCGGTTGGGCGGCGTGTCGTCGTAGTACTTGCGGTTGCCGCAGGTGAGGCAAAGGAGCGTGAGCACGCCGCGCGGGCTGTTGGGATCCAAAGTCATGGGACGACCCTCGATGTGAGTGCGGTCTGCGGCGTGCGAGCGAGCATCACCGCGTGGCAATCTCACCCGCAATCCGCATTCCGCTGTCGGTACTCGCCTCGACGAGCCCCATCTTCTCCCTCACGTAGCGCATTGTCTCTCGCGCGATCGACCGGCATCGCGCGGCGCCCGCATCGAGCGCCTCGCGCACTCGGCTGGGCCGCGCGCGCAGATCGTTCGCGCGCTCGTGGATCGGTGCCAGCTCCCGCTTCATCCCCTCCAACAGCACGCGCTTGCAGTCGATACATCCCCAGCCGGCCGTCGAGCACATCTTCGCGACGTGCTCCACGGTTTCCGGCGGATTGAACGCCTTGTGCAGGTGGTAGATGTTGCAGATTTCGGGCGTTCCAGGATCCGTGCGGCGCACCCGTTTCGGATCGGTGACCGCGGGACGCAGCTTCTCCCACACCGCATCGAACGGCTCCAGCAAACCGACGGTGTTCCCCGTCGATTTGGACATCTTCGTCTGCCCATCGAGCCCGAGGATGCGAGACGTCGCCGTCAGCAGCGGCTTCGGTTCGGGAAAATAGTCTTCCCCCTCGCCGAACCGTGCGTTCCATTTGCGCGCGATCTCGCGTGAGAGCTCGAGGTGTTGCACCTGATCCTCGCCGACCGGGACGCTATCCGCCCGATAGAGCAGAATGTCGGCGGCCTGCAGCACCGGATAATTGAGCAGCCCGGCCACGACGCTCTCCTGGCGCTGTGCCTTGTCCTTGAACTGCGTCTGGCGCTCCAGCTCGCCAATCGGCGTCACGGTATTGAAGATCCACGCCAACTCCGTGTGCTCCGCCACATGGGACTGGACGAACACGGTACATTTCTCGGGATCGAGGCCGGCGGCGAGCAGCGAAGTCGCCATGTCCATCGTCCGCCGGCGCAGGTCCGCGGGATCGAAGGGGTTGATGATGGCGTGGTAGTCGACGATGCAGAAGATGCTGTCGTACCGATGCTGGAGCGCCACCCAGTTTTTCACCGCCCCGAGGTAGTTGCCAATGTGCAGCTCACCCGAGGGCTGGATTCCACTGAAAATTCGAGGCATCACGGCAAGCTATGAGTGCCCCTAATGCGCTGCAAGCGACCCCGCGCGATCTCGACGTGCTGCGCGATGTCGCCATGGCGGCAGCCGACGCCGCCGCGGCGGTGATTCGGGCGCATCGAGGCGCCGGAGCGACCGTGGATTGGCAGCTGAAAGGCCGCGTCGACTACGTGAGCATCGTGGACACCGCCGCCGAAGAGCGCATCGCGCAGGTGGTTTCAGAGCGGCTCCCCGACGCTCGCGTCATCGGGGAGGAGCTCTCGCCAGGCGACGCCGCGGGTGCTGGCATCACCTTCGTCGTCGACCCCCTCGACGGAACGACGAACTTTCTTCACGGCTTCCCTGAGTATGCCGTCTCCGTCGCCGCGCTCATCGATCGCGAGCCCGCGGTCGGTGTGGTGGTCAACGTGCCGCACGGGAGCCGCTGGACCGCCGTGGCGGGACGCGGCGCGACGCTCGATGGCCAACCGATTCGCGTCAGCGAGATCAGTGACCCCGCGCGGTCGCTCATCGGGACCGGATTTCCGTTCAAGTATCCGGAGCAAATCGAGCGCTACCTGCGAGAGCTCCCCAGGATCATGCAGGCCACGGCTGGCATCCGGCGCGCCGGGGCGGCGGCGCTCGACCTCTGCGCGGTCGCCGGCGGTCGCTTCGACGCCTTCTGGGAGCATTCGCTGGAGCCGTGGGATTTCGCCGCGGGAGCCCTGCTCGTGCGCGAAGCCGGCGGCGTCATCACCGACCTTCGTGGCCAGCCGCTTCCGCTCGCGCGCTCCGGGATCATCGCCGGAAACCCGCGCATGCACGAGTGGATGCTGAGCACGCTGTCCTCCTGACCATGCCCCTTTCCGCCAGACGTGTATGAGCCGCCTCATCGAGTGCGTCCCCAACTTCAGCGAAGGGCGTCGCCCCGAGGTCATCGCCGCGATTCGTGATGCGATCTCCGCGATCGATCGTACGGCGGTGCTCGACGTGTCATCCGACGCCTCGCACAACCGAACGGTGATCACGTTCGTCGCATCGGTGGAGACGGCGGTGGAGGCGGCGTTCGCGGGCGTCGCCAAGGCTCGCGACCTCATTGACCTCACTGCGCACTCGGGCGAGCACCCGCGAATGGGTGCCGCCGATGTCGTCCCGTTCGTTCCGCTCGGGGAAACGACGATGGAGGAGTGCATCGCGCTCGCGCGCTCGCTGGGCGAGCGCGTGGGACGCGAGCTGCGGATCCCGGTTTACCTCTATGAGCGCGCGGCGACACGTCGGGAGCGGGAGAATCTCGCGGATGTTCGACGCGGCGAGTTCGAAGGGCTTCGCGACTCGATCCGCACCGATCCTGTGCGCGCCCCGGACTTCGGACCGGCGGAGGTGCACCCGACCGCGGGAGCGGTCGCCATCGGCGCGCGACCGTTTCTCGTCGCCTACAACGTGTACCTCGGCGACAGGGCGAACGTGCCGGTGGCGAAGAAGGTCGCCAAGGCGGTGCGGGGCTCGTCAGGCGGACTGGCGTTCGTGAAAGGGCTCGGCCTCGAAGTCGATGGCCAGGCGCAGGTGTCGATGAATCTCACCGACATCGACCGAACGCCCATGGTCCGCGCATTCGATACCGTGAAGATGGAGGCGGCGGCGAACGGCGTCGGCGTCACCTGGAGCGAGATCGTCGGCCTCGTCCCGGAGCGGGCGCTGTTCGATGCGGCCGCGCGTCACCTCCAGCTCGACCGGTTCACGCCCGACCAGGTGCTGGAGCGCCGGGTTCGTTCGGCGACCGCGGGGTGGACCGGTGACGGCGAACGTCTCGAGGACTTCGTATCCTCGGTGGCGGCGCCCACGCCCACCCCTGGGGGCGGGTCGGTCGTCGCGCACGTCGGGGCGCTCGGCGCCGCGCTCGCGCAGATGGTCGCGGGGCTCACGATCGGAAAGAAGAAGTACGCCGCCGTCGAGGACGAGATGCGCGAGATCGTCGCTCGCGCCGCCTCGTTATGCAGTCGCCTCGCCCAGCTCGTTTCGGCCGACGCGAACGCGTACGCCGCGGTGTCGGCCGCCTACAAGCTCCCCAAGGAGCCGGACGCTGCCGCTCGCACGAAGGCGATCGAGCGCTCGCTCATCGGGGCGGCGGAGGTGCCGCTCGAGACGGCGCGCGCGTGCGCCGACGTCGTGGAGTTGGCGGAAGCCGTCGCGGCCCGCGGGAACACGAATGCGGTTTCCGATGCCGGCGTCGCGGCGCTGCTGGCCGACGCCGCCTGCCGCGGGGCGGCGTACAACGTTCGCATCAACATCGCGGCGTTGCCCGATCGAACGGTCGGATCGTCACTCGCCGCCGAGGCTGAGCGCGTCGTGCAGCAGACCGCCGAGCGAGTGAAGCGAGTGGTGTCGCTTGTGGAGCGTGCGATCCAGTAACACCGGGCCAGTAACACCGGGCCAGGGGCCAAGGGCCAGGGGCCAAGGGGAGGGTCAAGGGTCTACGGTAGCTCCGCTCACCCTTGACCCTCCCCTTGGCCCCTGGCCCTTGGCCCCTGGCCCGCTCCTACTTGTAGCGGTAGGTGATCCGCCCGCGGGACAGATCGTACGGGCTCAGCTCCACGGCCACTTTGTCTCCGGGCAGGATCTTGATGAAGTTCGTGCGAATCTTCCCGGAGATGTAGGCGAGCACCTCGTGCCCGTTCTCGAGCTCCACTCGGAACATCGCGTTCGGAAGCGGCTCGATGATCGTGCCCGTGACCTGAATGACCCCATCTTTGGCCAAACGCTGTCTCCTCTACCCGCTAGCCTCGCCGCGTCAGCACGCGCGGCCCATGTTCGGTGATCGCCACCGTGTGCTCGAAATGCGCTGATCTCGAGCCGTCCACCGTCTTGATCGTCCACCGGTCGGGCATCGTCCGCGTCTTCGCCGACCCCACGTTCACCATCGGCTCGATCGCGATCGTCAGCCCCGGTGCCAGACGCTCCCGCCGCTTGGGCTTCCCGTAATTCGGCACCTGCGGCTCCTCGTGAAACGCGACGCCGATGCCGTGCCCAACGAGATCGCGCACCACGTTGAATCCGGCGTCCTCGACGACCTCCTGCACCGCCGCACCAATGTCTCCGATGTGGTTGCCCGGATGCGCCGCGGCGATCCCCGCCTCGAGCGCGCGCTGCGTGACGTCGAGCA
>DASRHU010000089.1:0-4330 GCA_035650335.1 Gemmatimonadaceae bacterium
GATCCGCAGCATCCGCTCAATCCGCCTCATCCGATTGAACCCTCCGTTCTTGATGCCTGCCCGGCTCGCGTGAACCGGGCATCAAGAACAGAGGGTCTATACGGATGAGGCGGATTAGGCGGATGCTGCGGATCGCTCCTCGCGCCGATCACTTTTCACGCGCAGGTCCAAAGCAGGTTTTTTGTTCTGCGCATGGAGAGTCATCGCCGCTTGGAGCGATCAGGCCTTTACCGTCCGATCCGTGTCATCCGTGATGCACCCCTGGGTTCTTGATGCCAGCCAGATGTCGCTCTTGATGCCAGCCAGATGTTGCCGCCATGTACGAAGCAAACCGCCCCCATTCTCAGCCGAACACCCGGCCGCTAGACTTTCAGCAACCCTAAACCGCCTTGGCAAAATGAGATATCGCCTTTTCGCGCCCGCGGCTGCCCTCCTGGTGCTGCCATCGCTCGGCGCACAGCAGCCCGTGTCGGCGCCGGTGTCCGATATTCAATACACGGTGACAGTGGACTCGCAGCTCGGCGCCGCGCGGAGGATTCGCGTCGCCATGCGTTTCGGAACGACCGGGACGACGCCCGTGCTATTGTCGCTCCCGGCCTGGACTCCGGGCGCATACGAGATCTCGAACTTCGCCCGCTACGTCTCGAACTTCGCCGCCACCGCCGACGAGCGTCCGCTCGACTGGGACAAGACCGACTTCGACACCTGGCGCATCAGCGGCGCGAACGGCCGGCGCGTCACCGTCACCTTCGAGATCGAGGCGGACACGCTCGACAACGCGATGGCCTGGACGCGGCCCGACTTCGCGATGTTCAACGGAACGACGCTCTTCCACTATCCGGAGGGGCGCGGCTTCAACTTTCCGGCGACGGTCCGGGTCGAGGCCCCGACAGGCTGGCTCGTCGCGACCGGGATGACACCGGCCGCGCAACCGCGAACGTTCACCGCGCCTAACTACCACGACCTGGTCGACATGCCGTTCTTCGTCGGCCGCTTCGACCTCGACAGCACGCGCGTCTCGGACGTGTGGGTGAGACTGGCGACCTATCCCGCCGGCAGCGTTGGCGGCGAGACGCGCGCAACGGCGTGGGAGTGGCTCCGCCGGATCATCCCGCCGCAGGTGGCCGTGTTCAAGGAGGCGCCCTTCCGCACCTACACGGTGATGCAGATCGCCGACTCCGCGTTCGGCGGTGCGAGCGGACTGGAGCACCAGAACTCGCACGTCGACATCGTGACTCCGCTGGCCATCGGCAACCCGTTCCTCGCCTCGCTCTACGCGCACGAAGTCTTTCACGCGTGGAACGTCAAGCGCATGCGCCCGGCGGAGCTCTGGCCGTACCGGTACGACGCGCCGGCGCCGACGCCACTGCTCTGGATCAGTGAAGGCATCACCGATTACTACGCCGACCTCTCGATGATTCGCGGGGGACTCGGCGATTCCTCCGCGTTCTTCGGCGTGACGGCCGGGAAGATCAGCGAAGTCTCGCAGGTACCCCCGGTCGCGCTCGAGGATGCGTCGCTGTCCACGTGGGTGCACCCCACCGACGGTACCGGCTACCTCTACTACCCCAAGGGCTCACTCGCGGGACTCCTCCTCGACATCATGATTCGGGACGCGAGCAACAATGCGCGCTCGCTCGACGATGTCATGCGGCAGGTGTACACCGAGACCTACAAGAGAGGGAAGGGATTCACCAACGCCGACTGGTGGCGCGTCGTGAGTCAGGCCGCGGGCGGGAAGTCGTTCGCCGAATTCGCCGAGAAGTACATCGATGGCCGCGAGCCGTTTCCGTGGGAGGCCACGCTTGCGCTCGGCGGCATGCGCATTGTCAACGACACGCTTCGCGAGCCGCGGCTCGGCATCAGCACCCAACCCGGCGAGGGCGGCGGAATCGTCGTGGCGGCCGTGGATCCCACGGGCGCGGCGGCGGCGGCAGGGGTCCGCGAGGGCGACGTCCTGATCTCGATCGGCAACATCGCGGTCGAGGATCAGTCGTTCGGCCAGAAGTTCCGCCAGCAATTCGGCTCGCGCGAAGGGGCTCCGCTGGAGATCAAGGTGAGGCGTGGTGAGCAGGAGGTCGCGCTGCAGGCAAAGGTGAGGATGGCCACGCGCGTCGAATCCCGTCTCGAGGCCAACCCGGCCGCGAGCGCGAAAGCGGCGAGGATTCGCTCGGGGATCCTGCGAGGAACGACGGGGCCGTAGCAGTACGCTTCTTGCCTCACGCGGCATCTAACAGGAGAGGGACGATGACGCGCATTCACAGGAATGGGCTGGCGCTGACGCTGGCGCTGACGGCGATGGTGGCGGCGGCGTGCGACCGGACGGAGGAGGATCAGGGGGCGACGGTGGCCGATACGGCCGCTGGCGTCGTGGATACCGCCCCAGCGACCACGGCGCGATCCGTCGCAGTGCTTCTCACCGACGAAAACATCATCGCGGTGCTCGACACGACCTACGATGCGTTGCTCGAGGCCGACCAGCTTGCGCTCGATCGCACCGACAATGAGCGTGTGCGGCAATTTGCATCGCGCGCGGTCACGCAAAATGCGGCATCGCGCCGCGCAGTGATTGCCACCGCCGAGCGACTGGGTGTTGCGCCGGTGCTACCGGACATGGATCCCGTGGAGGGTCATGCTGAGGCAATGGCCTCGATGCGCCAGCGGGCCGGCTCGGCGTTCGATGAGATCTACATCGACCAGGCAGTGGAATCCCGGAAGGAGCTGATCGATGAGATCGAGGATGCTCTGGGAGCCGACAACCGGCAGCCGGCGGTGAACGAGCTACTCACCCAGCTGAAGGCGCAACTCGAGGCGGACGTGAAGGCCCTCGAAGGAATGAGGAGCCTTTAAAGAGGGGTCAGGAGTCAGGAGTCAGGAGTCAGGGGGTATCAGGTGGTCAGGTATGAGGGGAACGGCACACGCGTCCCCTCCAGCCCCATCACCTGACACCCCCTGACTCCTGACTCCTGACTCCTGACCCCTCGTCTGACTAGCTCCCGGTTCTCTCGTATCGCCTAACCAGGTCCGCATTCCGCGCCGGCGGACCCGCCCACCGCTGCGCCATCAGGGCTTCGATCTCCGCGATCTCCCGCGGTGCGCGCGAGATCCATTCCACACCGCCGGGGGTCACGAGGTAGTCGTCCTCGATGCGGACGCCGATGTTCGCGTGCCGCTCGACCGCCGGGCGAATCTTCGCGATCAGCGCGCGATTCTTCGGCGTGTCGGGGATGATCGAGAGCAGGTTCGCGCGAACGTAGATGCCCGGCTCGATCGTGAAGGCGCTGCCAGCGTTGATGCGGCCGCCGGGAATCTGCGCCTGCTCGGGGTCGTGGACGTCGAGCCCGATCCCGTGACCGAGGCCGTGCATGTAGTACATGGTCCACTGCGGACACGACGCCCCGGCTTCGCCGCATAACGCCTCGCCGCCCTCGACCACCGCGCCCACGCTTTCGATCAGCCCAAGCCGTACCAGGCCACGCTCGATCGTCTCGGCCGCCGCTCGGGATAGCGAGCCGAACGATGCGCCCGGCGTCGCGGCCTTCTCCGCCGCCGCCTGCGCGTCGCGTACGAGCTGGTAAATCGCGCGCTGCTCGGCGGTGAACGTGCCCGACACCGGCACCGTGCGGGTGACGTCGGCGGCGTACCCGCGATACGACGCGCCAATGTCCATCACGACCATCTCGCCCGCGCGCATGAAGCGGTCGTTTGCGTTGTAGTGCAACGTCGTCGAATTCGGACCCGAGCCGACGATCGTCGCGAACGACGGACGGTCCGCGCCGTTGCGGCGGAAGGTGTACTCGACGAGCGACTGGACCTCGAACTCGTTCATCTCGGGCTCGATCGCCTGAAACGCCTGACGATGCGCATCGACCGTAATGTTCACCGCGGTGCGAATGAGCTCGAGCTCGGCGGCGGATTTCTTCGCGCGCAGGCGCAGCACCAGCGGCGTCGCGTTGCTCAGCGCCAGCGAGTCGTGCCGCTCGGCGATCGCCCGCATCACCTCCTGGTCGAACGACATCCCTTGTTCGGTCGGGTCGAGCGGATCCTCGTAGCCGAAGTCGCCAACGACGTACATCGTGCGCACGACGCGGGCGAGCGAGTCGATCACCGCCATGAAGTCGCCGGCCGCGCGCGCCGCCAACCCCGTGCGCACACGCGCGGTGTCGAGCCCCATGCGCGCTCCCGTCCACACTTCCGCCGCCGGATCGCGCGGCTGCACGAAGAGCGTTCCGGTCGCGCGACCGCCGCGCTTGACGATGACCAGCGCCGCGTTCGGCTCGCGCACGCCGGTGAGGTACAGGAAGTTCGGATCCTGGTAGAACGACAGGTA
>DASRHU010000090.1:0-11258 GCA_035650335.1 Gemmatimonadaceae bacterium
GAGGAGCGAACCGCGGCGGGCGGAGCCGCAGCGTGAGGCACCGCGGGCCGAGCCGCGACGGGAGTCGCCTCGCTCGGAGCCGAGAAGCGAGCCGCGTCGCGAGGCACCGGCGCCGCGATCGGAGCCGAAGAGCGAGCCGAAGCGGGAGAAACCGTCGAACCCCGGCGGACGACGGACTTGAACTGCTCTTGAAGTACTGAGGGAAGAGTTCCGAGGGGAGAGATTGAGGGAAGAGTTAACGAGGTGAGCGGGACTCAAAGGGAAGTGGGAAGCGGGAAGGGGGAAGAGGGAGCGGCAACCCAGGGCTGCCTGGGTACACCCCCTTCCCCCTTCCCGCTTCCCACTTCCCGTTGAGTCCCTCTCACCTCGTTGACTCTCCCCTCGATCTCCTTCCCTCTTCCCTCGATGGCAGAGAGCGCGAGGGCCTTATATTCCACTTGCTCTTCCCTCTTCCCTCTTCCCTCAAGGCGTTGAATCTCGAGCAGATCAGGAATTTCTGTATCGTCGCCCACATCGATCACGGGAAATCCACGCTCGCCGATCGCCTCATTGAGGCGACCGGCGCGCTCGATGCGAGGGACATGAAAGAGCAGGTGCTCGACACCCTCGATCTCGAACGCGAGCGCGGCATCACGATCAAGCTGAACGCCGTCCGGATGACGTACACGGCGCGCGACGGCGCCGCGTACGAGCTCAACCTGATCGACACACCGGGACACGTGGACTTCACCTACGAGGTCTCGCGCTCGCTCGCGGCGTGCGAGGGCGCGATTCTCGTGGTCGATGCCTCGCAGGGTATCCAGGCGCAGACGCTCTCGAATCTCTTTCTCGCACTCGACGCCGGACTCGAGATCATCCCCGTCCTCAACAAGATCGATCTCCCGGGGGCGGAGCCGGATCGCCGTGCGCAGGAGATTCACGATCTGATCGGAACGACGCTCGACGAGATTCTCCACGTGAGCGCGAAGGAAGGCATCGGCATCGATGCGTTGCTCGAGCGCATCGTCGCGAAGGTTCCGCATCCCGTCGGCGATCCCGATGGACCGTTGCGCGCACTCATCTTCGACTCGTACTACGATCGCTACCGCGGGGCGATTCCGAGCATTCGGGTCGTCGATGGAGTGATCAAGCCGGGGATGAAGATCGCGTTCGGCGCGAGCGACTCGACGTACGAGGTGATCGAGGTCGGGTACCGTCAGCTGAACCCGGTGCAGGCGGACGAGCTGGGACCGGGAGAGGTCGGCTACGTCGTGGCCAACGTGCGCGCGGTGCGGGAGACGCGCGTGGGCGACACGATCTTCGATGCCGACAATCGTGCGGCCGAGCCGCTTCCGGGATACAAGGACATCAAGTCGATGGTGTTCGCCGGGCTCTACCCGACGGACGCGAATCGATACGAGGATCTCCGTGACGCGCTCGAGCGCCTTCAGCTCAACGATGCGTCGCTGCATTACGAGCCGGAGACCTCGACGGCGCTCGGTTTCGGGTTTCGATGCGGCTTCCTCGGCCTCCTGCACATGGAAATCGTGCAGGAGCGGCTCGAGCGCGAGTTCGATCTCGATCTCGTCACCACCGTCCCGAACGTGGAGTATCACGTGTACAAGAACGACGGGACGATGATGCTCCTCGAGAACCCGTCGGCCATGCCGCACGGCTCCGTGATCGATCACGTGGAGGAGCCGTTCGTGAAAGCCCGCATCGTCGCGCCCGCCGACTACATCGGCGCGATCATGCAGCTCGGCACCGACCGGCGTGGCGTCTACAAGAACATGCACTACGTCGATTCCACCCGGGTGGAGTTCGACTGGGAGTTCCCGCTCGCCGAGATCATTCTCGATTTCTACGACAAGCTGAAGACGATCAGCCGCGGCTACGCGAGTCTCGACTACGAGATGCTCGACTATCGGGAAAGCGATCTCGTCAAGCTCGACATGCTCATCAACGGGGATCCGGTGGATGCGTTCTCCGTCATCATTCACCGGGACAAGGCGTACGAGTGGGGACGCAAGATCGCCGACAAGCTGAAGGACCTCATCCCGCGCCAGCTGTTCGAGGTCGTGATCCAGGCCGCGATTGGAACGAAGGTGATCGCACGAACCACCGTGAAAGCGCTGCGCAAGAACGTGCTCGCCAAGTGCTACGGCGGCGACATCACGCGAAAGCGGAAGCTCCTCGAGAAGCAGAAGGAAGGAAAGCGACGCATGAAGCAGGTGGGCTCGGTGGAGATCCCGCAGGAGGCGTTTCTCGCCGTGCTGCAGGTCGATTGATGGCGCTTCCCGCGCCCGCCGAGCCCTTCCCCGCGGCGGAGCGGGGAGCTCGGGCACGCGATCGCTCCATTCAGTATTCGCTCGTCATCCAGACCGCGTTCATCGGCGACACGATTCTGACGACCCCGTTGATCGACGAGCTGGCGTCGCGAGGTCCGGTGGATGTCGTCGCCACGCCGGTTTCCGCCGGTCTGCTCCAGAACAATCCCTCCGTGCGCCGCGTGTTCGTGTTCGACAAGCGCGGCGCGCAGCGCGGCGTGGGAGGACTGTGGGCAATGGCCCGCACGATTCGGCGACACCGGGCGCAGCACGGCGCCGACGTGGATCGGGCGGTGGCGTATCTCGCGCAGAGCTCGACGCGCAGCGCCGCGCTGGCGGTGCTGGCGGGGGTGCACGAACGGATCGGGTTTGCGACGTCTCCGGCCCGCTCGATGTACACGAAGCGCGTCCCGTACATCGAGAATCAGCACCACGCGGCACGGCTGTGGAGCCTCGCGTTCCCCACCGAAGCGCGTGGCGAGCCTCGTCCCGATAGACTTCGGCCTCGCCTCTACCCGGGTGCTGCGGAAAAGGGCGCGGTGAACGATCTTCTCCGCGAGCACGGCGTTTCTGGTCCCTTCGTCGCGCTCGCGCCCGGAAGCGTGTGGGCGACGAAGCGATGGCCCTACTACCCTGAGCTCGCGCAACGTGTGACCCGACGCGTTCCCGTAGTCGTGATCGGCGGGAAGGACGACCAGCCGCAGGCCGATGCGATCGCCGAGGTCGTCGCGCCCGACCGATTCGTGAGCGCTGTCGGACGGCTCTCGCTGCTCGCGTCGGCCGAGCTGATCGGTCGCGCCCGCGCGCTCGTGAGCAACGATTCGTCGCCGACGCACATGGCGTCGGCCATGGGAACGCCGACGATCACGATATTCGGTCCCACGGTTCCGGATTTTGGCTTTGGCCCGCTCGCGCCCCGTTCGGTCGTCGTCGGCCACGCGACGCTCGACTGCCGGCCGTGCGATCGTCACGGGCCGCGCCGCTGTCCACTGGGGCACTGGCGATGCATGCGGGAGCTCGGCGCCGACGACGTCGAGCGGCTCCTGACCTCGATCCTCAACTGACCATGCCGCGAACGAAACGCGAGAAGTTCATCATTGGGGTCGACCTCGGCGGGACCAACATCGTCGTCGGGGCGATGCCGGTGGACGGGAGCCGCGAGATCGGCATGCGCTCGGAGCCGACGCACTCGGAGCGCGGGCCGGAGGCGGTCGTCGATCGCATCATCGCGATGCTCGAGCAGACGATCGCCGAAACGATGGAGCAGTCGCGTGCGACGCGCCGGGATTTTCTCGGCGTCGGGATCGGTGCGCCGGGGCCGCTCGATCGCGATCGTGGCATGGTGATCGTGGCACCCAACCTGGGGTGGTACGACTTTCCGCTGCGCGATGTGATCGGTGAGCGCGTGCGCCTCGACGCGACGCTCGACAACGATGCGAACTGCGCGACCGTCGGTGAATGGTGGCGTGGCGCGGCCCGCGGCGGGCGGAACGTTGTCGGCCTAACGATCGGCACCGGGATTGGCGGTGGGCTCATCCTCAATGGGCAGCTCTACCACGGATCGTCCGACGTCGCCGGGGAGATCGGCCACACCACCATCGATTCGACGGGGCGCCACTGCAAGTGCGGTAACTACGGATGTCTGGAGGCGTACGCCTCGGGGCCCGCGATCGCGATGCGCGCCCGCGAGGCGCTCGAGCGCGATGAGGTGTCCGTCCTGCGCAAGATGGTGCAGGACGATGTGGACGCGATCACGGCGGCGACGGTGTACGACGCGGCCAATCGCGGGGACGCGCTCGCCCTCGAGGTGGTGCGCGACACGGCCCGCTTCCTCGGCACCGGTGTCGCGAACCTGCTCAACGTCTTCAACCCCGACGTGGTGGTCATCGCCGGGGGCGTGACGAAGGCCGGGGACAAGCTCTTCGAGCCGTTGCGCGCGGAGGTGAAGCGACGCGCGTTCCGGCCGGCAGTGGAAGCGTGCCGCATCGTGCCCGGCGTTCTGCCGGGAACGGCGGGCGTCGTCGGCGCCATCGCGACCTTCAAGGCGCAGAAGCTGGGAGAGGTATGAGCCGAATGCGGACTACGGAATCCGGAACGAAGAGCGGAGCAACGGAAAACACTGTCAATCCGCATTCCGAATTCCGCATTCGCCGTCTCGGCGTCATCGGCACCTTCGTGTGGGACACGATCCACGGGCGCGATGCGCGCGCGGTGCCGGTCGAGGAATGGGGCGGGATTAGCTATGCACTGGGGGCGCTCGACGCGGCGCTCCCCGAGGATTGGCAGATCGTCCCGGTGATGAAGGTGGGCTTCGATCTCGCGTCACGCGCCCGCGAGTTCATCGGCGGCCTTCGTCGACTCGCGCCGGACGCCGCGCTGGTCGAGGTGCCGTATCCCAACAATCGCGTGGAGCTCCGCTACGAAACGATGGACCGGCGCACGGAGCACCTGACGGGAGGCGTGCCGCCGTGGACGTGGCTCGGGCTCAAGCCACTCCTCATCAACCTCGACGCGCTGTACGTCAACTTCATCAGCGGATTCGAGATGGATCTGGAGACGGCGACGCTGATGCGGCAGCACTTTCGCGGGCCGATCTACGCCGATCTGCATTCACTCGTGCTCGCGGTCCAGGCGGATGGCCTGCGCACGCTGCGACCGCTCCCCGACGTCGCCGCGTGGTGCCGCTGCTTCGACCTCATTCAGGTGAACGAGAACGAGATGTCGATGATGGCGCCCGATCCCATGGCGCTCGCGGCGACGGCGCTCGCCAACAACGTGCGCTGCCTGAACGTGACGCTCGCCGGCAAAGGCGCGGTGTTCTTCGCGGCCCCCGGCTTCGACCGCCTCGCCGACCTCGACGCGCGCCCGCCGCTCGGCGCTGCGCTCGGACCGATTCGCACGGCGCTCGTGCCCACGTCGGCGTCGCTCGCGTCCGGCGATCCGACCGGCTGCGGTGACGTCTGGGGTGCGACGTATTTCTCGCGGCTCGTCGCCGGTGATAACTTGATGACCGCGATGCGAGCCGCGCACGACGCGGCGGCGCGCAACGTCGAACATCGGGGAGCCACCGGGCTCTCCAGCCACCTGCGCGGAGAGCTCAGCTCGCGATGACGACCGTCATCAACGTTCCCCCATCGCTCGACGACCGCACCTTCGAGACGATTCTCCAGCAGCTCGCGCCGCTCTCGCCCGACGAGAAGGTGCTGCTCGACGCCCGGCACGCGCGGTGGGCGTCGCCGTACGGACTGACCGCCATGCTCGTCCTCGCGCAGACGCGCGCCGAGCGGCCGGCCTTTTACGCGCCCGAGGCGGAGGAAACGGCATCGTATTGGGCGCGCGCGCAGTTCTTTCGCTATGCGGAAGGGTTGTTCGAGATGCACGGCTCGGTGCCGCGCCCTCGCGCGGCCACGGAGTCGGACGTCCTGCTCGAGATTACACCGGTCTCGAAGAGTGAGGACGTTCACGAGGTCGTCGGGCGGATCCAGTCGAAAGCGCAGGCGATTCTCGCCAAGGAGCTGAATCTCGATCCTCGCGCGACGATGGGCTTCGCGATGACCCTCTCGGAGGCGTGCCAGAACATCGTCGAGCACGCGGGACGCGGCGGATGGGTCGCGGTGCAGACGTATCGCTGGCAGAAGCGCCTCGGACGGCGCGTGGTGCAGATCGCGGTCTGCGATGCGGGCGTCGGCTTTCGGCAGTCGCTCGAGAGCGCGCAGGGGCGGCGAGGCGGCGAGCGCTGGGATGATGCGATGGCGCTGGAAGATGCGGTGATTCGTTCGGTGTCAAGGTTTCGCGATGCGGGGCGCGGCCAGGGACTTGCGGGGATCCGCCGATACGTCGGTCGGTGGGATGGGAAGTTGTCGATTCGAAGCGGAACCGCTAGAATCGCGATCGTTCCGAGTTGGGACGAGGATGTTCCCCTCGAAGAGCAGCTTCCCCCGTTTCCTGGAGCGCAGGTGCTGATCACGATTCCAGAACGGTCCACTCCGCGGTGATCAACCACATCGATCTCGGGACGGTGCTTCGCAAGACCGTCTGCGACCTCTACTCCGATCTCGTGACGCGCCCCACCGGCGCGGCGGTGCGAACCGGCATCGAGCAGCAACTCGCCGAAGCACAGGACCGAACGCTCACGGTGATCGACTTCACGCACGTCGGGCTCCTCGACTTCTCCTGCGCCGACGAGATCGTCGCCAAGCTGTTGGTGAGCTACTGCGAGCCGGCCGGTGACCGCCCGGGCTCCGGACGGGTGGCGCCTCCCCGGGACTGCTATTTCCTCTTCAAGGGAGTGAGCGACTCGCACCTCGACGCCATCGATGCCGTGCTGCAGCGGCGCGGGCTGGCCCTGGTCGCGAAAGGCGACGATGAGCGCCTCCTGCTCATCGGGACGGTCGACGAAGGTGAGCGGCGCGCGTGGGAGGCGGTCACGCGGCTCGGCCGCGCGGTGCCGGCCGATATCGCGACGGAAGTCGGCGTCGAGGAACCGCAGGCGGAGTCATTGCTCGCTACGCTCTCGCGTCGCCGGCTGATCATGCGATTCGACGAGGGTTACGTCGCGGTCGGCGCGGGGCCGTGATGCGGTACGAGCGCTACAACCCACCGCTGTCCGTGGTCGGGTTCGTGGCGACGCGCGCGACCGAGACCGAGCGCGGGCCGCTGATCCGGATGCGCGGCGAGGATGCGCGGATGCGTCTGCTCCAGGATGGCGAGCTCGTGTGGCTTTACGGGCCGCGCCGCCACGAGCTCGCGACGGTGCGCGTCGATGATTCCCTTCCTCGCGGCAGCGTGATCGTTCGCGACGTGGCCGGCATCGCGCCCGCCGACGTCGTGCGTGTCATCAAGGTCGATCCCGACATTCCGCGTGAGATTGGTCTGGCGTAGGGCCCCCCGCCATGGCCCGGAAACCGCAGAAGGCCGCAGCACTGCCTTGAAAGGCCGCAGAATACGCAGCTTGGTTCCGTCGGCTCGACAGCTCCATGGGGAGATGACGTTTCCAAAGTTCCTTGTTGACAGCTACGTGTAGCGAGTCCCGTCGCCGCAGGCATCGGCGTATTCTGCGTTCATCTGCGGCTGAACAACGGCAGTTCTGCGGCGTGCTGCGGCCTTCTGCGGTTCCGCCGTTGGCCAACGTGCAACCCCGAGCTCGAGCCGAATGACGAGAAAGACCCGACCGCAGGGCGCTTCCACGATCGCCGTCCACGGAGGGAGCGCGAAGGGCGACGCCGACACGCCCGTCGTGACGCCGCTCTACCAGAGTGTCAACTTCGTGCAGGAGTTCGGCACCGCCGAAGGGCTCCGGTACCCCCGCTACGGCAATGCGCCTAACGCGGAAGTCGTGCAGCGGCGCATCGCGATGCTCGAGGGGGCGGAGGCCGCCCTCGTGCTCGCGAGCGGGATGGGGGCCACCGCGTGCGCGCTCCTCGCCCTGCTGCGCCCCGGCGATCACCTCCTGGCAAGCTCGTGGGTCTACGGCGGGACGCACCGCCTGCTCACGCAGGAATTCGAGGCGATGGGCATCGGCGTGACACTCGTGGACCCGACGGAGTCGCGCGGCTGGCGCCGCCGCCTCCGCAAGGAGACGCGGGCCATCTTCGTCGAGACGCCGGTGAACCCAACGTGCCGCGTGCTCGACCTGCGCGGCGCGAGCCACCTCACGAAGGAGAACGGGCTGGCGCTCGTCGTCGATTCCACGTTCGCGAGCCCGGTGAACTTCCGTCCCATGGAGCACGGCGCGGACGTCGTCATTCACTCGGCCACGAAATACCTCAACGGGCACCACGATGTGCTCTCCGGCGTGGTCGCGGGCACCGCGCCGTACGTGGAGGAGGTTCGACAGAAGATGATGGTGTGGGGGCAGGCGCCCGATCCCTTCGCGGTGTGGCTGCTCGACCGAGGGCTCAAGACACTGGATGTCCGCGTGCGCCGGCAGAACGAGAACGCCGCGCGCATCGCCGGCTGGGCGGAGGGTCGCAAGGAGATCCGCAGGGTGCATTACGCGGGACTTCCCGACCACCCCGATCACGAGGTCGCCCGCACAACGCTCGACGGCTTCGGCGGGATGATGGCGCTCGAGCTGCTCGGTGGCGCCAAGGCCGCCGACCGGTTCGTCAGGCGGCTCAAGGTGTGGACGCACGCACCGAGCCTCGGCGGCGTCGAGTCCCTCGTGAGCGAGCCACGCTTCACGTCGCACGCGCACCTCACCGCCGACCAGCGCGCGAAGGTCGGCATCCCCGACGGGTTCGTCCGCTTGAGCGTCGGCATCGAGGATGCCGACGATCTGCTCGCGGATCTCGAGCAGGCACTGCGGTGACGGATCGGTCGGCAGAAGGCCCGGGTGATCGCCGCCGCGTCGAGCGGCGCGTGAGTCAGCGCGTCGCCGACCTCACGCTGCCGGAGTTTCGCCGAATCATTCTGACATCGCTGCTGTTCGCGGTGGTGCTCTCGCTGTTCCTGTGGATGGTGCGCGTCGTCGTCATCGCCGCGATTCTGGCGGTGATCGTCGGCGCGTACGTGCGGCCGCTCTACCTCTGGTTCCTCGAGCGCGTGAAGCGCCCCGTGGTCGCGGCCCTCATCACGATTCTGATCGTCGTCGTCCCGGTGCTGGCGGCGATCGCGTACAGCTACGCGGAGCTCAGCAGCGCCGCGAGCTACATCGCCGACCACGAGGCGGAGATCGTCGCGCGCATCGACGCCGCCATCCGGCGGCTGCCATTCTTCCGAGGCGAGACATTCACCGAGCAGATCCGGGACTTCGTCTCGAGCACCTCGCTGTACGGCGCTCGCATCGTCGACACCCTCCAGGAAACCATCGTCGAGGTCACGGTCTCGGCGGCGATCTTCCTGTTCACGCTCGGATACATCCTCACCGATGCCGAGACGGTCGTGGCGTACATTCGCAGCAAGCTTCCGCCGCGATACTCCGAGCTCGTCACCGCCCTGGAACACAACGTCGAGGGTGTGCTGTACGGCGCGATCTACGCCACGCTGGTGACACAGACGATCAAGTCGCTCGTCATCTTCGCGATGAACGTCGCGTTCGCCGTCCCGCTCGCGGCCGTGCTGGCGCTGCTCTCGTTCGTCATTGGGTTTTTCCCGATCGTCGGATCGTGGAGCGTGTACGTCCCGGTGGCCATCTGGCTCGCTATCTTCCGCGAAGCCTACCTGTCCTCCGTGCTCGTCCTCGTGATCGGCTTCCTCGGGAACACCCTCTTCATCTCGATGTATCTACGACCAAAGCTCGCGGCGGAGAAATCCCGAGTCCTGAACTTCTACTGGATGTTCATCGGTCTGGTGACGGGTGTGTATACGTTCGGCATCGTCGGTATCCTGCTCGGCCCCATCGTCATTGGCTTGCTCAAGGCCGTGTTCGATACGGTGACCGCGCAGACGAGCTGGCGCCTGCTCGATGCCGATGGCGGCACGGCATCGGCGACCTCGGACGTCCTCCCCGCCGCCAGCGACGTGACATGATTCGGTTCACCCACGTGAGCAAGGAGTACGCACGCGGAGGCCTGGCGCTCGATGACATCTCCTTTCACGTCGGGAAGGGCGAGTTCGCCTTCCTCACCGGACCGAGCGGCGCTGGCAAGTCCACCATTCTGAAGCTGGTGTACATGGAGGAGTTTCCGACGGAGGGCGACGTTCGCGTCGCCGGCGTGCATTCAGGGTCGGTACGCCGAGCCGAGATCGCGCAGCTCCGGCGGAAGCTGGGCGTGGTCTTTCAGGACTTTCGTCTCCTCGAGGAGCGGACGGCCGAACAGAACATCGCTTTCGCCCTCGAGGTGACCGGCGCACCGCGCTCGACCATTGCCACGAAGGTGTCCCGTCTGCTGACCCAGGTCGGGCTCAGCTCGAAGGCCAACGCCCTCCCGCGAGAGCTGTCCGGCGGAGAGCAGCAGCGCGTCGCGATCGCTCGCGCGCTCGTCAACGATCCCTTCGTGCTCATCGCCGACGAGCCGACGGGGAACCTCGATGATCGCGCCACTCGCGGTGTTTTTCAGCTGCTGCGCGACATCAACGCCGCCGGCACCGCCGTGCTGATGGCGACGCACAATCTGGATCTCGTCAGGCGGTCGGATTATCGCGTGATCGAGATGAATCGGGGGCAGATCGTGTACGATTCGGCTGACGCGGCCGCGGACTCCGCCGATGGCCGCCCGACTCCTGCCTGATGGGTCTGACTCTTCGCGAAACGCTGCTCGCCTTCCGCCGCGCGCCCCTGCTCAGCGCGCTGAGCGTGATGACGATCGCGTTCAGCCTCTTCTCGCTCGGCCTGTTCGTGCTGGTCGCGGTGAACATCCGCGATGCGCTGCAACAGGTGGAAGAGCGCGTCGAGATTCGCGCCTACATCGCCGATGGCACGCCGATCGAGGCGATCGCGGCCGCGCTCGGCGACATCGGGTCATTCCCGGAGGTGGCGCGCGCCGAGGGGATATCGCAGGAAGAGGCGCTCGAGCGGGCGCGGTCGGAGCTGGGCGAGTTCCGCGACGTGTTCGATGCCGCGTTTCTTCCCGCGTCGATCGAGGTGCGACTGAAGCCGGGCTTCCGCGACCCGGCGACGGTGAGCGCGGTCGCCGCTCGAATTCGCACGTATCCGTTCGTGGACGACGTGCGCTTCGGCGAGGAATGGGTCCGCAAGCTCTACAACATTCGCAACATCGCGACGGCCGCGGGAATCATCCTCGGCGTGGCGTTCGCGGCGGTGGCGATCATCATCATCGGCGCGACGATCCGCATGGCCGTGCTGGCCCGCGGACGTGAGATCTCGATCATGCGACTGGTCGGCGCCACGGACGGATTCATTCGCCGGCCGTTCCTCCTCGAGGGGCTCGCGAAGGGAATCCTCGGCGGACTGCTCGCGCTCGGGCTCACGTATCTCGCACATTCGCTGATCTCGCGCACGCTCGTCGAGACGCGGTTCTTCGATGAGCGGATCATCCTGGCGGGGATCGC
>DASRHU010000091.1:0-7107 GCA_035650335.1 Gemmatimonadaceae bacterium
AGCTGCTGCAGCGGATGGAACGTCTGCACGCCGTTCTTCATCCACAGCTCGCGGAATGGCGTCGTCGTCAGCTCCCAGTCCTCGAGGAGCTCGGTCATCGCCTGCGTGTGGATGACGATCCCGCCCTTCTCCTCTTCGTTCTCGGAGAACAGGCCCTTCATGACGATCGTCGAGGAGTAGAAGCCCTCGTCGTCGTGCATGAACGCCTGGTAGCGATGCTCGACCTCGGACCACTCGAATTCCGTCACCGTCATGTCCACGATCGGCTGGCCGCGCTCCGTCGCGTGAATCGTGACGTGCCCGTCGCCGCGATCCCACCGCAGGTCGATGTCCTTCATGTAGTGCGGGAGATGCCAGCGTTCGATCGCGTGCTCGCGAGACTCGCGCGTCGTCGTCGCCAGCCGGAAGGGGAAAAACGCCGACCGTGGCCACGGCTGTCCCTGCTCCACGCGGGGCGCCGTGAGGATCGACAGGATGAGCTCGCCATAGGAGCCCACCGGACTGTCGTGGAAGTCGAACGCCATCACCGAGAGCACGCTCGATCCGTGATGCGGCTCGATCGGCTGCAGGTCCTGCGGAAGCAGCGCGCGCGCGTTCTCCGTCGGGAACTCGAAGAACCCGCCAATGGCGTCGCGATAGTGATACTGAACGAACCCGTTGTCGCTCATAGAATGATGCCCTCTTCACGAAGTACGCGGGCGAGGATTGACACGCCCTCGTCCAGCTGCTCGAAGGTGTGCGAGGCCGAGACCGAGACGCGGAACCGCGACCGGTGCTTGGCGACCGCGGGATAGATGATCGGTTGGAGATACAACCCGGCGCGCAGCAGTTTGTGCCCGATCTCGAACACGCGCCGGTCGTTGCGGATCATCACCGGGAAAATCTGGGAGGTTGAATCACCGACGTCGACGCCTTCCGCATCGAGCCGCTTGCGGATGTGCGCCACGTTCTTCCACAGCGTCTCCCGGAGCTGTGGCTCCTGCTGCGCGAGCTTCAGCGACTCGAGCACGCCCGCCGCGACCACCGGCGAGAGCGAGCAGGAGAAGACGCGCGAGCGGGCGAAGCCCTTGAGGTAGTTGTACAGCCCTCTGGAGCTGGCGACGTACCCTCCCTGGCCGCCGAGCGCCTTGGAGAACGTGCCGATGTGAATGTCGATCTCCTCGTGCAGGCCGTAATGCTCGGCCACACCGCGCCCGTTAGGTCCGTAGACGAAGCAGGAATGTGCCTCGTCCAGGAGGATCCGCGCACCGTACCGCTTGCAGACGTCCACGATGTCGGGGAGGGGACAGACATCGCCGTCCATGGAGTAGATCCCCTCGACCGCCACCAGCTTCTTGCCGGTCGTCTGCCGCAGCTTCTTCTCGAGATCGGCGACGTTGTTGTGCCGGAAGAAACGGACGTTCGCCTTCGACAGAATCGCGCCGTCGACGATCGACGCGTGCGAGTTCTGGTCGGCGATGATCCAGTCGCCCGGGCGCATGAGCCCCGAAATCATCCCGACGTTCGTGCTGTACCCCGTCGGGAAAACCATGGCGGCTTCCTTCCCCTTGAACTTCGCGATCGCTTCCTCGAGCTCGACGTGAATGTCCATCGTCCCCGAGAGGATCGGCGACCCGGCGGCGCCAAGGCCATACTTGTCGAGCGCGCGCTTTGCCGCTTCGATCACCTCGGGCCGATACGACAGCCCGAGATAGTTGTACGAGGAGAGGTTGAGCAGCGGCACCGTTCGGTTGTGCAACTGCTCCTCGAGCGAGATGCGCGCCGCGGGCGGCGTCGACATCGGCTGCGCGAACAGGTAGTAGCCCTGCCGCGTCGCCCGGTTGTACCATTCATTGTACGGCTCGAGAATCGCGAACGGGTCGTCGCTCGACGAGTAGAAGAAACTGCTATAGTCGTAGTCCAGGACGTTGCTACTCGCCGGCGCTTCGACTCGTGTTGCCATGTGGTGATCTCCCAGTGAATACGCTCAGCTCCGACACGCTCGGCGCCGCTGCGGCGAGCTCATCCGCCGCGAATCCGGCACCCGCCTCACGAACGACACGAGCCTACCGCGCCGCGCGGAGCCTGCTGTTTCTCATCGTCTTCGGCCTGCACCTGCTCATTGTCATCGCGGCGGGGCAGCGACTCGTCATCCTCCCGCTCCTCAAACTCTTCCCTCGTTACAGCCTTCGAATCCGCCGCGCGTGGCTTCGTCTGCACGCCGTCGTCACCACCGGCCTCGCCCGGACTCTCGGAGGCATGCGCCTCGTGGTGAACGGCAAGATCCCTCGAGAGAGCGTGGTCGTGGTCATGAACCACCAGTCCGTCATGGACATCCCGGTTGGCGTCCTGCTCACCCCCGGGCCCTATCCTATCATTCCCACGCGGGATCGCTATAGCCGCGGCGTTCCCGGCATCGCGACCCTGGTCCGGCTCCTCCGCTATCCCGTGGTGACCCAGAAGCGAGAAAACCTCCGGACCGAGCTTCCCGCGATCGCCGAGGCGGCCGATGCGACCGCTCGCGGCGAGAACTCCATGATCATCTTCGCCGAAGGCCACCGCACCCGCGATGGCCAGATCGGACCCTTCATGCGCACCGGTTTGCGCATCGTGCTCGAACGCGCGAAGCGCCCGGTATACTGCATCGTCGCCGACGGCCTTTGGCACGCACGCACGACCTTCGACGCCGCCACCGGCTTTGCCGGCGCCACCTGCTCCGTGCGCATCCTTGGCCCATTCACCGCACCCTCGACGGACCTCGACGGGTTCATCGACGAGCTGCGGAACCGAATGGTCGAAACCCTCGCCGCCATGCGCGGGGCGTCATCCCCGGATACCGCCGGTGCCGCTCCGGCCGCCTGACGATCCCGTGATCCGCGCCGCGCTGCTTCGCGGCGTGGACCTTCCTCCGTCCGCGGACACGTCGTCGCTCGCCTCCTTCCTCGCGCGAGCGTTCGGTCCTACGACGGCGGCCATCATCCACTACGGCTCCCACGCCCACCGGTCCGACGCGCGCCCCGAGAGCGCGCACGACTTCTTCGTCATCGTCGACCGCTACTCCGATGCGTTCGCGTCATTGAGCAAGACCGTGCGACCGCGATACAGCGCCGCCACCGCGAGCGCGCTCGCCCGGGTGCTGCCGCCGAACGTCATCTCGCTCACCCTCGCCGAATCCGGCCGAACCCTTCGCGCGAAATGCGCCGTGCTGTCCATGCGCGATTTCCGCCGGTTGTGCGGTCCGCGGGCGCCTGATCACTTCACTCGTGGCCGCCTGTTCCAGCACGTACAACTCGCCTGGACGCGCGATGGGCGCTCGCGACAGGAAACGCTCGATGCGCTTCTCGACGCGCGGGTGGGCACGATCGACTGGAGCCGTCCCTATCTCCCTTCGGTTTTCAATTCGGAATCGTACTGCCGCCGACTGCTGGAAACGTCGTTCGCCGCGGAAATCCGCCCGGAAGGTGGTGAGCGTATCGCCGCGTTAATCGCGGCACAGCGAGATGTCGTGCTACCTGTCTATGACAGTCTGCTGCAATGGCTTGTGGAATCAAGGATAGTGAGCCAGGAAGGGAATGTCTACCGCTTGACAGCCCCCGCGGGGCGCCTCAGGCGCAGTACCAACCGGCTCTGGTTTCTGAAGAGCAAGGCGCGAGCGACCGCGCGGTGGCTCAAGTACGTCGCGCTTTATGAAGGATGGCTCGACTACATCGTACAGAAGATCGCGCGTCGCAGCGGCCGCACCATTGAGCTCACCGAGCGCGAGCGCCGCTGGCCGCTGATATTTCTCTGGCCCAAGGTCATCGAATACGTGAGGACCCGACCGCAAGTGCAAGGGCCGCGGGCCAGGGGCCAGGGGCCAGGAAAACCGGGTGCCACGGGTTGAACTTCGTTCCCTTCACATGAATCAGACCATCTCGTTAGCTCTCGTCGGTCTTCTGCTTCTCACGTTGCCGGTGTATGCCGTCGTGTCGCGCGGTCGACCCCTCGACCCGGAAGTCGCTCGGCGTCCCAAGACGATTCTCCTGGGGCACTGGATCCGCGACTGGATCATGTGGGTGATCGGGCCCATGGAGCGCGGTTTCGTGCGCCTGGGACTGTCGCCCGACGTCTTCAACTTTCTCGGTGCTCTGCTCGGGCTCGGCGCCGGCGTCGCCTTCGCGACCGGTGATTTCGCGTTGGCGGGGTGGCTCGTGCTGCTCGGCGGCGCGGCGGACATCTTCGACGGACGCATCGCGCGCGCGCGCGGATTGGTCAACACGTACGGCGAGTTTCTGGATTCGACGCTCGACCGGTTCGCCGAGACGTTCGCGTACACCGGCCTCGCGATCCGGCTGGCGCACACACCCTGGATGGCCCTGGCGACGATATTGGCGTTGGGTGGCTCGATGCTCGTGAGCTACACGCGAGCCAAAGGCGAGGCGCTCGGCGTGAGCTGCAAGGGCGGCATCATGCAGCGGGCAGAGCGCCTGGTCCTGCTCGCCCTGGCCGCGCTGCTCGACGCGAGCGTCTCCGCACGCAGCGGCTGGCAGCCCGGCACCCTGCTCGGCTTTGCCGTCGGCGTGATCGCGGTCGGCTCGTTAGGGACGGCGATGTACCGGACGGCCTACATCGCGAGGGGCTTGAAGGCGAGGTCGTCGAGGTAGTCAAGGTGATCGAGGCGAGGTCGTCGAGGTCGTCCGGGTCGCCAAGGTGATCGAGGTAACTTCATCGCGCGACGAAGTCACTTCGATCACCTCGACTACCTTGACGACCTCGACGACCTTGGGTCCTCGACGACCTCAACCTACCTTGACAAGCTCTCGACCTGGGCAGCATGCCGCTCCGCGTGCGTGACCAGGACCGAGAAGGCGTCGCCGAGATTCATCCGAATCAGCGGGGTGACGGGCGAGCGCAGGCGGATGCGGCGCCACTCCTTGTCGCCGGCCGCCGCGATGAGACGGGCAAGCTCCTCGTGCCGCGCAACGAATTCGTCGAGCGCGCGGGGGCGCGGCGATGGGCCAGGTCGATAGATCCTGGGCGCGCGTCGCTTTCGAGGACTTCTGAAGCTGTTCACCAGCAGACCGCCCATGAGCGACGGCTTCCACATTGTCTCTGTCGTGACCGCATGGCCGTGCTTCGCCGCCACGATCGGACGCAACCTCTCCAGGTACGAGTCGGCCGCGAGGATGAGGTGCTCCAGCACCTCGCCGACACTCCACCCGCCGCCCGGCGGGTGACGCATCAAGTCGTTTGGGGCCAGAGCGGAGACGGCATCGCGGACCCTCTGGATGACGGCGCGATTGGCCTGGAGAAGCGCGGCACTGTGAACGTGCTGCGGGATCGCAGCCATGGTCCTCCGGACGTCAGAGCGATGAACCTGAAATCGTGAGGCTTGAGGCCGAGGTGCGGGTGTCGACGCTCTGTCCGGTCATCCCGCACGCGCAACGATGCGGTTTCCCGATCGAAAAAGCGCGGCCGTCCCTGTTGCTTTCAACGACGGAGGGGACCCCAGCGGTTTCCGTTAGGGTGCCAGGCCGTAACGAAACATTCCAGGGTTGCGACGTTTCGTCCGATTGAAACGTTCGGTCGCGGAATGGCGCTAATCCTGTAAGATTTTTGCTGGCAACCGTTTGCGCTGGTGGACCGGGCCGGGGGACCCATGGCGCATCTAGTGCCTTGGGAGGGGTCGACGCGCCAGTCGAGCGCGACCAACCACCCGCCCTGTAACTGGAGTGATCCCATGAAGCGCCAGACCATCCTCCCTCTCGCGATCGTTGCGCTCGGCGCATGCAGCGACGCCTCCGGCCCGAATAGCCAGGCAATGTCCCTGTCGTTCGCGGCGAATTCGAGTACGGCCGCCGCGACTAACGTGACCGGCCTTCACCCGGCCGTTACGATCGGCGACGGCACCAACACGCTCGTACTCACGCGCGTGCAGCTCGTCCTCGGCGAGATCGAGCTCGAGCCTGCAGGCGCCCAGGACTGCGATAGCTCGGGCCCGGGGAATGACTGTCCCGAGATTCGCCTCGCCCCGGTGATAGTCGATCTACCTCTGAACGGGGGTGTCAACACCGCCTTCTCGGCGTCGATCCCCGCGGGGTCTTACCATCAAGTCGAGTTCGAGACGGACGCTGTCGAGAGTGATGACGTCGGCGCCGCGGCCTTCTTCGCCGCGAACCCAACGTTCCCTCGTGGCAAGAGCGTCCGCATCGAAGGCACGTACAACGGACAAGCCTTCGTCTTCACGAGCTCGGTGGAGGCCGAGGTCGAGCTCGAGTTCGAGCCGCCGCTCAATGTCGATCAAGGCGGCATGAACGTGACGGTGAACGTGGACGTATCGAGCTGGTTCCGCGCGAACGGCGTCCTCATCGATCCGTCGGGCGCCGATGCGCAGAGCCAGATTTCGTCGAACATCAGCGCCTCGTTCGAGGTATATCACGACGACGACAGGGATGGACACCGCGATGACTGATCGGCTCAACTTCTGACCTTCACCCAGCGGCGGGGGACTCGTCCCTCGCCGCGCACCCCGTGCCAGCGCTCAGCGTCCTCTCTCTCACTGATTCCTTCTCTGCCATGTGGGCTTCGCTCGCGGAGTCATGTGGCCTTTCGCTCGTTATGGCGAGCGGGCCGGCCGAGCTGCATCGATTACGCGATGCGGTTGGCCTGGTGTCGGCCGGTGGTGCGGAGGAGCGCCTCGAGCGCGTCTTCGTCGAGATCGCGCCATCCGGGGGCGAGGTCGCAGCGGTGGGAGCGCTGCCAAGCCACCACCTCGCGGCTGCCGTCGTTCGTGCCGGTGCCGCCGAGCTGTTCGCGTTGCCGCACGACCTGCCGCTGCTGCGCTCGTGGCTGGCGGAGCGCGCGGAGCGACTGCGCAGTGCGCGGTCACGCGGCGAATTCGTGGCTCACGAGGCATCGAAGTACCAGTTCGAGGGAATCCTGGGTGAGAGCAGGGCGTTGAGGGCGGCGCTGGATCGCGCGGCGCGGGTGATCCCGCACGCCACCGCCACCTTGCTCATCACCGGCGAAACCGGAACGGGAAAGGAGCTGCTCGCGCGCGCGATTCACTACAACGGGCCGCGGCGCGATGCGCCATTCGTCGATGTGAATTGCGCGGCGATTCCCGAGAACCTCCTCGAGAGCGAGCTC
>DASRHU010000092.1:0-12951 GCA_035650335.1 Gemmatimonadaceae bacterium
GCGCGGGGTCGACGCCGGCCGTTCCTGAGGCGTTAGGCGGAGCGCCGTACTGCGCATCGCTCACCTTCTCCATCCACTCGGTGTTCCTGCCGTCGAAATGCTCCACGATCGCAATGTGCGTCATCGGCGTCGTGGGCGACGCGCCGTGCCAGTGCTTCGCGCCTGGCGGGATTCGCACCACGTCGCCCGGGCGGATCTCCTCGACAGGGCCTCCCCAGACCTGCGCGCGTCCGATGCCCTCGGTGACGATGAGCACCTGCCCGCGCGGATGCGTGTGCCATGCGGTGCGAGCACCGGCGTCGAAGGACACCGACGCGCCGAACGAGCGCATCATCGCCGTCGTGTCGAACAGCGCTTGGACACGCACCGTCCCAGTAAAGTTCTGGGGCGGCCCGACACGCGGGGGCCGCGTGGCGGCGCGCGTTATGACGAGCTCTCGCCTGGCCTGAGCATGGGCGGGGGTCGCCCAGGCGACAGCGAGCGCGACAAAGGTGATGGCGATGTGCTTCATGGGTGCGTCTGTCTCAGCGCACTCTCTTCGAGGTGCTTCTCCCAAAAACGAAGGGCGTCAATGATCCATCCCTCGGCACTCGTACCGACGCCGAGCCCGAAGCCATGACCGACGCCGGGATACCTGTGGTATTCAACGTCCGTCCCCGCTCTCCGCAGCGCGGCAACGCGAGGTTCCATCGTCGCAGGAGGTGCGATCCCGTCGGTCTCACCAACGGCTACGAAGGTCGGCGGTTCCGATGCAGCGAGATCGGAATGGCCGGTGTAGAGGAGCACGACGACGGAGGGCCGGGGCAGGACCGCACCACGGAATCGCGCCGCCCCGTGGGAACCGATCGAGGCGACCATCCTCGCGCCAGCCGAGCTGCCCCAGAGGGAATAGTCGGCCGTCGTCACACCGAGCTCGCCGGCGTTCCGGAAGATGTACGTCAGTGCCGCCGCCAGATCCTCTGTCGCAATGCGGCCGCCCTGCCCGACGCGGTACTTGAGCACGAATGCGTTGTAGCCGCGCTTGCTGATCTCGACCGCGTACGGAAAGCCCTCGTGCACGGAGGCCACATAGGAGAACCCACCACCGGGCGCGATCACCGCGAACGGGGCGCCGGGCTTGCCGCGAAAGAAGAAGAGGCCGGTGTTCCGACGCGCTGGCTCTGCCTCCTTCTCGGCGCCGGTGTAGAAGTCGTAGAACACCGTCCGACCCGCGGCCGCGTCGTCGATCATCCGGTTGAGCGACGAGACGACAACAACGGGATCCACGCGCGTGTGGTACGGGAGGAGCGAGCCGATCTGCTTCAGCCGCATGGTCGTGGCGTGGCGGCGGTCATCCCAGGGGAAGAGCAGACGACCGAAGTCGGCAAACGCGGGGTGCTTTAGCACGTCGCCGACGGTGTCGTCTACGCGCAGGTGCGCGGCCGGCGTCTGCCTCACCACCTCAACGTCCTCGGCTCCGACGCCGCCGCCGCACGACATCACGGCGGCGCACCACATGAACGTGGACCGCCACCTCTCAACGGATCCCCTTGCGGTAGACGGCATGCTTACCTCTTCGGCGGCGCCTCGACACCCGAGAAGACCAGCACCTGCTCCGGCAGCCGCTCTCCGCGGACCTCGATGGCTCGCACGGCCGCATTCAGCTCCCCGAGCTCGCTCGAGGTGAATCGCACGTCGGCCGCGCCGCTGTTCTCGACCATGTGCGCCATTTGCGTCGTGCCCGGGATGGGCACGATCCACGGCCGCTGGGCGAGCAGCCAGGCGAGCGCGATCTGAGCGGGCGCAGCGTTTTTCCGCTCGGCCCAGCGCCTAACGATCTCGACGAGCGCCAGGTTGTGCGGCAAGTTCTCCGGCGAGAAGCGCGCCTCGACGCCGCGAATGTCGCCGGGCGCGAAGCGGGTGTTCGCGTCAATGGCGCCGGTCAGGAATCCAACCCCGAGCGGGCTCCAGGGTACGAAGCCGATGCCGAGCTCCTCGCAGAGCGGAAGCACCTCCCGCTCAGGTCCGCGCCACAGCATCGAGTATTCGTTCTGCACAGCGGTGACGGGCACCGCCGCGTGCGCGCGGCGCAGCGTGTTCAGCCCCATCTCCGAGAGGCCCCAGTGCAGGACCTTGCCCTGCTGCATTAGCTCCTGGACTGCGCCGGCGACGTCCTCGATCGGCACCTCCGGATCGACGCGATGCTGGTAGAGGAGGTCGATGCGGTCGGTGCGAAGCCGCCTGAGCATCCCCTCGACGACGCGCCTGATGTGGTCGGGCTTGCTATTGCGCCCAGGGCGGCGCTCGCCGGTCTCGAGGTCGATGTTCCAGCCGAACTTCGACGTGATCACGACCTTGTCGCGGAAGGGCGCGATGGCCTCGCCGAGGATGCGCTCGCACTCGTGCGGCCCGTACGCCTCCGCCGTATCGAAGAAGGTGACGCCACTGTCAAAGGCCCGACGGATGATGTTGAGCATCTCCGGGCGGTAGGGCACCGTCGTCTCGTACTTGCGGCGCATGTTCTGGACGCCGAGCCCGAGGCTCGACACTTCGAGCTCGCCGAGCCGGCGCCGGCCCGGCGCCGCCACGGGCGTGGGAGTCGCGCTCGCCGCGGCCGCTGGCGCGCACGCCTGGGTGGCGAGGCCGCTCACGAGCGGCGCGGCGGCCAGGGCGCCCGCCGACTGCAGGAAGGAGCGGCGCCCGATCTTGTTGTCGCGGTCCTTTGCCATGGTGGAAACTCCTCGGGCTCCGGTGATCGACTCGTTAGGGAAGTGCATCGTGCGGGAATCGTATCTCCGCAATCAACCCAGCGTAGGCTGGTCGATCTACTTGCCAGTGCCGTCCACGCTGGTCACTTTTCCCACCAATGACGGATGAGCTCGACGGGATGGCGACCTTCGTGGCTGTCGCCGAGGCAAAGGGCTTTCGCGCCGCCGGAGAACGCCTTGGGCTGAGCCACTCGGCCGTGAGCCAGGCGCTCCGCCGGCTCGAAGAGCGGCTCGGGGTCACTCTCGTGCAGCGCACCACGCGCAGTGTGCGGCTCACCGAAGCCGGTGAGCGGCTCTACCTGGCAGTGCGGCCGGCGCTCGAGGAAGTGCGGGGAGCCGTCGCCGGTGTGGGCGAGCTCGCGGACGTGCTCCGCGGTACGCTACGCCTGCACGCGTCGACTGTCGCGGAGACGACCTTCGTCGGATCGCTGCTCGCCGAGTTCCTGACGGCACACCCACACGTCCGGCTGGACCTCGTGGCGAGCGATGCACCGGTCGACATCGTGGCGGAGGGCTACGACGCTGGCATTCAGCTCGGCGAGGTCATCGACAAGGACATGATCACCGTGCCCGTCACCGGTGACTTGCGGCTGGCCGTCGTCGGCGCGCCGTCGTACTTCGCGCGCCGCGGGGTGCCGCGCCACCCGCGCGAGCTGACGCAGCACGACTGCCTCAACTGGCACCCGACGCCTAACGCGCCGCCCTATCGCTGGGAATTCACCGAGAACGGGCGGGACTTCGCGGTGACCGTCCCGGCGCGCGTGCTCTCGACCGACGCGGCGCTCAACCGGCGCCTTGCCATCGCGGGGCTGGGCGTGACGCTTTCCTTCGAGAGCCACGTCCGCGACGCGATCGAGCGCGGGCAGCTCGTCTCGATCCTCAAGGAGTTCTGCGCGCCGTTCCCCGGGTACTACCTGTACTACCCCCAGCGGCGGCAGGCATCGCGGGCGTTGCGAGCATTGATCGACCACGTGCAGGGGTGGCGGCGGGCGGGGCGCCGAAAGCGGGCTCGGTGAGCGCATCACGGCGACGCCGAGCAGCATGCGCCGCCTAACGGCCTCACTCGCCCTCGCCCAGCCTCGCGTGAGATATGTCGGCGCCGGCGTCGAGCCGCTGCCGCGCTTCCGCCCTGCGCGCCAGCGCCAGCGAGGCTGCGGCCGAACCGGCGCTCATCACCGTGAAGGACCCGATGACCAGGGTCGCGAGGCGCGCAACGTTCAATTCGGCGGCCGGCGTTCCGAGCAGGAACGGGAGCACGCCGATCGCCAGGCCGGCGGCCGCGCCCCACGCAGCGAATCGCCTAACGGACAGCTCGCTCAATGGGCGATGTCGCTCGGCAATGGAGAGCACGATCGAAAAGAGCACGCCGCCGAGGAAGCCTGGATAGGCGCCGATCGCTGGCCACATCTCATCCATTGAGCCATCCGGATCTATGACCAATCCGATCAGCACCGCGACGATCGCCCATGGCACGGCCCAGATCAGTCCCATCGTCACTGCCGCGCGGATGCGTCGCAGCCACTTCTTCATTGGGTCTCCTGTGCGCTCGATCTTCTCGCGCACCGCGAGCGGGGCGAAGTACTTTGCAAGGTAAAGACAACGCCGATAAAGTGCAAGGCGCTCGAGCGCGTGACCGCTCGTTATGACCAACGTGCGATCAGCTGGTTGTCGCTGTGGGGGCCAGCGCTAGCCAGCGCGGCGTTACGCCGGCACTCCTCGATGAGCCGCGGCCGGATGGAACGACTCCCCGGGCCGGCTCGCCAATTCCTCGTACTGCCGGTACTTCTCGGCCACGACTTGCTCGGCCTGCGCAAGCAGCGCTTCCGCCGCTTTGGGTTCGGCGTCGGCCAACCCGCGGTATCGGAGCTCGTTGTACGCGTAGTCGCGAAGCGGAATCGTTGGGCGCGGCGAGTCGAGTCGGAACGGGCGCTCGCCCGTGGTGCGCATCGCCGGGTTGAAGCGGAAGAGCGGCCAGTACCCGCTCGCCGCCGCCAGGTCCTGTTGCTTCATGCCGTAACGCAGGTCGAAGCCGTGCGCGATGCAGTGGCTATACGCGAGAATCAGTGACGGGCCCGGATAGGCCTCTGCCTCCCGGAACGCGAGCAGTGTCTGCTGCGGGTTTGCGCCCATCGCGACCTGCGCGACGTACACGTTGCCGTAGGCAATCGCCTGGAGCGCGAGATCCTTCCGCGCCACTCGCTTCCCCGCGGCGGCGAATTTCGCCACGGCTCCCAGTGGCGTCGCTTTCGATGCCTGACCGCCGGTGTTGGAGTACACCTCCGTATCGAGCACGAGCACGTTGACATCGCGACCGCTCGCCAACACGTGGTCGAGTCCGCCGAACCCAATGTCGTACGCCCATCCGTCGCCGCCGACGATCCAGATGCTGCGCCGTACGAGGTGGTCGACCACCGACAGCAGGTCGCGCGCGGCCTCGTCGGGGACGGTCGCCAGCCGCGCCTTGAGCGCGTCCACGCGAGCGCGCTGCGCGCGCAACTCCGACTCCCGCTCCTGCGGAGCGCCAAGAATCAACTGAGCGAGATCTTCGCCGACTCGCGGCGCGAGCTGGCGCAACAGCGTCGTCGCGAGCTCGAGGTGCTTGTCGGCGGCGAGACGGAATCCGAGACCAAACTCCGCGTTGTCCTCGAACAGCGAGTTCGACCAGGCCGGACCGCGCCCGGCGGCGTCCTTCGTCCACGCCGTGACTGGGAGATTCCCGGCAAAGATGGACGAGCACCCGGTGGCGTTCGCGACCTGGAGCCTGTCGCCGAAGAGCTGTGACAGGAGCTTCAGATACGGGGTCTCGCCGCAGCCGCCACATGCACCTGAGAATTCGAACAGCGGCTCGAGGAACTGCACGCCGCGCACGGTGGAGAAGTCGATGCGCGAGCGATCGTTCACGGGCAACGTCTCGAAGAACGCCGTGTTGACACGCTCCTGCTCGAGAATGGGCGCCTTCGGACGCAGGTTGATCGCCTTCACTTCGCGATCGGCCGGGCTCTCCGCGGGGCAGACTTCGACACAGACGCCGCAGCCCGTGCAGTCCTCCACGTAGAGCTGGAGCGAGAAGCGCGCATCCGGAAATCCGCGCGCGTTGACGGGGGCCGACTGGAACGCGACGGGAGCGCCATCGAGCGCGTGCGCGTCGAAGTACTTCGTGCGGATCACGCTGTGCGGACAGGCGAAGCCGCACTGACCGCACTGCACGCAGAGATCGGGATCCCAGACCGCGACGATGTCGGAGATGTTCCGCTTCTCGAACGCGGCGGTGCCGGAGGGCCACGTGCCGTCGGCAGGGAGCTGTGCGACGCTGATCTCATCGCCACGCCCGAGCATCATCCGGGCGGTGACCAGCTGCACGAACTCCGGTGCGCCCGCCGGTACGATCGGCGGCCGATCGAACGCGCTCGTCACCGCGCTCGGGACCGCGACCTCGAACAGGTGTGCAAGCGCCTCGTCGACGGCCGCGAAGTTCTTTCGCACCACATCCGCGCCCTTCGCACGGTACGTCTTGTCGATCGAGTCCTTGATGCGGGCGATTGCCTCGTCGCGCGGGAGCACGCCGGAGATCCCGAAGAAGCAAGTCTGGAGGACCGTGTTGATTCGTCCACCGAGGCCGGCATCGCGCGCGACCTTGGACGCGTCGATCACAAAGAAGCGGAGGTTCTTCTCGAGAATCTGCGCCTGGACCGAGCGGGGCAGATGGTCCCACACCGCTTCCGGTCCATATGGAGTGTTGAGCAGAAACGTCCCACCCTCGACGGCGAGGTGGAGCACGTCGATCCTGTCGAGGAACGTGGCCTGGTGACAGCCGATGAAGCTCGCCGACTCGAGCAGGTATGGCGCCCGGATCGGTTGCTTTCCGAAGCGCAGATGCGAAATCGTCTGCGCGCCCGACTTGTGCGAGTCATGAACGAAGTACCCCTGCGCATACATGGCGGGGTCGTCGGCGATGATCGAGACGCTCGCCTTGTTGGCACCGACGGTCCCGTCGGCGCCGAGCCCGAAGAACAGTGCTCGTACCACGTCGGCACGCTCGATCGAGAAAGCCGGGTCGACGGTCAGGCTGGTGTGAGAGAGATCATCGTCGATCCCGACAGTGAAGCCGTTCTTCGGATTCGCTTTTGTCAACTCATCGAAGATCGCCTTCGCCTGCGCGGGATTGAAATTCTTCGAGCCGAGTCCGTAGCGTCCCCCGATGACCAGAGGCATGGTCTTCCGGTTGCCGCCGGCGAGTGCCTGCGCCAGGGTCGTGACGACGTCGATGTAGAGAGGCTCGCCGGGCGCACCCGACTCCTTCGTCTGCTCGACCACCGCGATGGCTTTGCACGTGTCGGGCAGCGCGGCGAGGAAGTGCTCCGCCGAGAACGGGCGGTACATGCGAACCTGAATTACACCGACCTTCTCTCCGGCCGCTCGCAGGAACGACGCAGTCTCGCGCGCAGTCTCCGCTCCGGAGCCCATGAGCACGACCACGCGCTCCGCGTCCGGTGGGCCATCGTACTCGAACAGCCTATAGCTGCGCCCCGTCAGCTGAGCGAACCGGTTCATGGTGGCTTGCACGATAGCGGGCACGCGGGCGTAATACGGATTGACCGTCTCGCGGGCCTGGAAGAACGTGTCGGGGTTGTGCGCGGTTCCGCGCACGACCGGGTGCTCCGGCGTCAGGGCGCGCGCGCGGTGTGCGCGAACGAGATCGTCGCGGATCATCGCGCGAATCTGGTCGTCGGACAGCAGCGTGATCTTGTTGACCTCGTGTGAGGTCCTGAAACCGTCGAAGAAGTGCAGGAAGGGAATCCGCGCCTCCAGTGTCGCCGCTTGCGCGATGAGCGCGGCATCGTGCGCCTCTTGCACAGTGGCTGACGACAGCAGCGCGAAGCCGGTGGTGCGCGCGGCCATCACATCGGAGTGGTCGCCGAAAATCGACAGCGCTTGCGTGGCCAGCGCGCGCGCCGCGACGTGGAACACGGTCGGCGTGAGCTCGCCGGCGATCTTGAACATGTTCGGCAGCATCAGCAGCAACCCCTGCGATGCCGTAAACGTCGTGGTGAGCGCGCCCGATTGCAGCGCGCCGTGGACGGTGCCGGCAGCTCCTCCTTCGCTCTGCATCTCCTGCACGACGGGGACGTTGCCCCAGATATTCCTGACTCCCTCCGCCGACCACTCGTCGGCGAGCTCCGCCATCGTCGACGAGGGCGTGATCGGGTAGATCGCGCAGACTTCGTTGACGCGGTAGGCGACGTGGGCGACGGCGGTGTTGCCGTCGAGTGTTTCGGTTCTGGGCGGATCGAGCGGCATGGGTTGATTCTCCTCAGTCGACTCCGACCGTCATCTCGATACCGTGAACGGGGCAGACTTCGGAGCACACCGCGCAGCCCGTGCAGCGATCGTAGTCGAAGCGATAGCGCTGGCCGGGACCGAGCTTCTCAATCGCATCCTCGGGGCAAGCCGCGTAGCACTGGTCGCACTCGAAGCAGTTGCCGCAGGAGAGGCAGCGCTGCGCCTCGTACCGTGCCTGTTCTTCGCTCAACCCGGACAGCACTTCCGCGAAGCCGGCCGTCCGCGCCGCGAGTGGCAGCGTCCGCTGAACGGTCGGGTCGGCGTCGGTGTAGATCGGCAGACGCAGCATGTCGAACGAAACATCGCGGTGCTTCGGTGGCGTCGGGTACACGGCGCCGCGCAGCCAGGCATCGATGTGTCTCGCGGCCTTCTTCCCGTGTCCCACCGCCGCCGTCACCGTGCGCTCGCTGGGGACCATGTCGCCGCCGGCGAAGATTCCTGGGTGACCGGTCATCATGTTCGGCGCGACGATGACGGTGCCATCGGACTGACACTCGATACCCGGAATCGTCCGCAGGAACCCGCTGTCGGTCTCCTGGCCGACGGCGAGCACCACCGCGTCCGCATCCAGCGTCTCGAACCTGCCGGTCGGCTGCGGCCGACCATGGACGTCAAGCTCCATGACCTCGACCGTCAACGTCGGACCGTCGATCTCCTTGATCGTCGTCAGCCACTTGATCCTGACGCCCTCCTCGATCGCTTCGTCGGCCTCGAAGCCGTGCGCCGGCATGTGAGCGCGGTCGCGTCGATAGATGATCATTGCCTCTTCGGCGCCAAGGCGCTTCGCCGTCCGCGCGGCGTCCATCGCCGTGTTGCCGCCTCCGTAGACAACCACACGTCGTCCAAGGCGTGGCTGTTCACCTGAGCCGACACCGCGCAGGAAGCTCACGGCATCGAGCACCCGGGCCGCATCGCGCGCCGGAATGTCGACGTGCTTCGAGACATGCGCCCCGACGGCGGTGAAGACCGCATCGAAGCGTCCGCCGGCTCGCTCGGCGAGCAGGTCATCGACCTTGTGGTCGAGGATGATCCGAACTCCCATCGCTTCGATCCGCCGCACCTCCGTCATCAACTCCTCGCGCGGCAGCCGATACGCGGGAATACCGAAGTGCATCATCCCGCCGGGGAGCGGGCCTGCGTCATGGATCTCCACGGCGTGACCAAGCCGCGCGAGATGGTAGGCAGCCGACAGGCCGCTTGGTCCCGCGCCGACGACGAGGACGCGCTTGCCGCTCGGCGGGCTGTCGATCGGCAGCGACCACCCCTCGCGCGCCGCCAGATCACCCAGGAAGCGTTCGACGGCGTGGATCGAAACGCCGCTGTCGATCTGCCCTCGGTTGCAGCTCGACTCGCACGGATGGTAGCAGACCCGCCCGTGCACCGCCGGTAGCGGGTTGTCCCGGACGAGCGTGAGCCAGGCCTCGTGATAGCGACCGGCCTGCGCGTGGGCGAGCCATGCCTGAACGTTCTCACCCGCGGCGCAAGCGGTGTTGCAGGGTGGCAGGAGGTCGACGTAGGACGGACGCCGCGCGCGTACCGGACCGGTCCCAGGCTGCGCGACGAGATCGATGACGGCGGTGAAGTCAGACTGTTTCGAAGGCAAGGCCATCTCCGTGCGAGCGGGCGGCTTCCGTCTCATGCGAGGCTCATCGCAAAGCTCTACAGCGCTTTAGACGGGCAAAAGAAGGGTAGGTCCCCTTCGCCTGTGAGGATTTGCCCGACACGGCTTCGTCGTCCCCGCGGTCCAGACCGCGGGCGACTCACGCGCGACCCGATGCCGGCATCACGAACGGTCGGACATCGGTGTGGCGGCGCGCCGCGAGTGCTGCCACGGAGTGTTGCGGTATCGCAACGCTTGACGGCCCGCTCGGAACCCCCATCGTAGACCTAACGGCTGTACGCGCGGCGATGCGGCCGCGCCCCAGTCCCGACTCACCGTGACGCCGCGGTGCCTAACGGCGCACGTGCCCCACTGTCCCGATGTGAACGCCGCTACGCCTGGTTTGCGTATGCGGCGTCTCGTTTGCGCCAGCCGCCGTTTCCGGGTCGCCCACCGCACAGGTCCCCTCCATGAAGCTCATCCCCAGAATTCCCTCGCGTTTTGCGTCGACGCTCGCCGTCGTCGCGCTCGCCGTCATGACGACGACGTGCGGCGATCAGCCAACCGACTCGCTCGCCCCTGGTTCTCCCGGATCGAGTCCATCGCTCCTGTCGACGGCGATGACGCAAACGCTGCTGACATCGGGGAATAACGGCGTCAACGCCGACCTCTACACGACGGCGTCGATCTCGCCGGCCCCAAACGCGCTGGTCCTGCTGGCGGTCATGGGTCACCGCGCGTACGGCGCGAACCCCAGTCCGATCGTGACGGGCGGCGGGATGACAGCGTGGGAGGTCGTCGCGACGGTCACCTTCGATCCGGTCGGCGTTCCGCTGAAGCGCCTGACGTTATACCGGGCGATGAGCGCCTCTCCGGGGAGTGGGCCGATCACGATCGACTTTGACGGTGCCGTCTCTAACGTTCAGTGGATCGTCACCCAGTGGGAGGGTGTGGATGCCACCGGAACGAACGGGTCGGGCGCCATCGTGCAGAGCGGGTCGGTAAGCGCCGACGCAGCGAATGGCCTGGCGGTGGCTCTCGCCGCCTTCGAGAGCGCGAACAGTACGGCGTACGGCGTCTTCGGCGTCCGGTCGAGCGTGGCCGCGGTCACGCCGGGGAGTGGGTTCACCGAGATCACCGAGCATCCCTCGGCGGAAAGCCCGCCGTCCGATCTACAAGCGGAATGGGCGACGAACGACAACACGGTCGACGCGAGCTGGGCCAACCTGAACGGGGCAGGCCTCGCCGTCGAGATCAGGGGCGGCGAGCCGGCCCCGCCGCCACCACCGGTGTCCGCGTCGCAGTCTACGGTCGCCGCCGCTCCGACATCGATCCCGGCGAGCTCTGGCAGCTCGACGATCACGGTGACGGTCAAGGACGAGACCGGCGCTCCCATCAGCGGCGCGACCGTCGTGCTGTCGGCCACCGGTGACGGAAACTCTCTCACACAGCCCGTCGGCGTGACGGATGCCGCGGGCGTGGCCACGGGAACCTTGAGCTCGACGGTCGCCGAGACGAAGACCGTGTCGGCGACGGCGAACGGGACGCTGATCACGCAGACGGCGACGGTCGAGGTGACCGCTCCGCCGGCGGTGTCGGCATCGCAGTCCACAGTGACCGCGAGTCCGACATCGATACAGGCGAACGGGGGCTCGTCGACGATCACCGTTACCGTGAAGGACGCCGGCGGAGCGCCGATCAGCGGCGCGACCGTCGTGCTGTCCGCCACCGGGGAGGGGAACTCGCTGACGCAGCCCACCGCGTCGACGAATGCCTCGGGCGTGGCGACGGGTGCGCTCAGCTCGAGCGTGGCCGGAGCCAAGACGGTCTCGGCGACGGCCAACGGAACCGCCATCACTCAGACGGCGACGGTGGACGTGACGGAGCCTGTGCCGCCGCCTCCGCCCATGACGCATCCGATCACTCACACACTGCTGACGTCCGGTAACAGTGCGGTGAACCAGAAGATCTACACCACCGCGACGATTGCACCGGCGCCTAACGCGCTGATCACCGTCGCCATCCTCGCGCACACGTCGACGGGCAGCCCGCCCGTTCCCGTGGTGTCGGGCGGTGGCATGTCGGCCTGGACGGAAGTCGCGGCGACGACCTTCGATGCGCTCGCCAAGCCGCTGAAGCGCCTAACGGTCGTTCGTGCCCGGAGCGCTGCGCCGGGCAGCGGTCCGCTCACCATCAGATTCAACAAGGCCCAGGCGAACGTGGAGTGGATCGTGTCGCAGTGGGAGGGCACGGACACCACCGGCGCGAATGGCGCCGGCGCGATCGTCCAGACCGGCTCGAATCGGGCGAATGCGGCGAACGGCCTCACCGTCAGCCTGGCGCCCTTTGGAAACGAGAACAACGTGGCCCTCGGCGTCTTCGGCGTGCGAAGCACCGCCCCGGCGGTGACGGCCGGCTCGGGCTTCACCGAGATCGCCGAGCGCGCCTCGGGCGAAGATCCGCCCGCGGCGCTCCAGACCGAGTGGGCGAGTGACGACAACACGATCGACGCCACATGGACCAGCATGAACGCCGGCGCGCTCGGTATCGAGATCAAGGCGCTGCAACATCAGGCGCCGGTGGTGTCGGTGGAGGTCACGCCCGCGTCGGCGAACCTCCTGGTGGGAGAAACGGTGCAGCTCACCGCCACGGCACTCAACGCCGAAGGAGAGGCACTGCCGGGGCGCACGGCGACGTGGACCACAGACGCGTCCTCGGTCGCGACGGTGTCGGCGACCGGACTCGTTCAGGCGCAGGGAGAGGGAACGGCGACGATCACCGCGACGATCGACGGGAAGAGTGGGACGTCGGCCATCACGGTGACGCTGAGTACGGTGCCCGTCGCGTCGGTGGACGTGACACCGACGTCGGCCACGGTCGCGGTCGGCAATACGGTTCAGCTCACGGCCGTTCCGAGAGACGCGGCGGGACAGCCCCTGTCCGGGCGGGTGGTCACGTGGTCGACGAGCGCCTCGACTGTAGCGACGGTGTCGAGCACCGGTCTCGTCACCGGTCAGGGGGAAGGGTCCGCCACCATCACGGCGACGAGCGAGGGACAGAGCGGCACCTCGAGCGTCACCGTCACCTCGGCCGGTGACGCTTCGCAGGTCGGAAGCTGGTCATCGGTCCTTCCGGCGCCGATGATCCTCGTGCACACGCACCTCCTGCTCGATGGTCGAGTGTTGATGTTCGGCAAGGAGGGAGTGCCTCAGGTGTGGAACCCTGCAACCGGTGCGTTCCTCGCGGTTCCGAGTCCCGCGCTCG
>DASRHU010000093.1:0-9561 GCA_035650335.1 Gemmatimonadaceae bacterium
CGTGGGTGCCGGCGCCGTCGAGGTCGGTGGTGAAGCCCCAGCCGGTGCGGGTGTCGGCGCTGATGCCCCAGAGGGCGAGCGCCTGCCGCATCGTCGTGGCTTGCTGGAGTCCTGCGCGCGCATCGAAGAGCACGCGGTCGCTCGTGCCCGGCTCGAAGCCGCCGTTGCCGTCGGCGACGAGCAGCGAGGGTGCGAGCTGGGGAGCGTTTGACGACGGGTTGGGGGAAGCGGTGCCCGGTCCGAGAGCGTCCGAGCAGGCAGCAATGCCTAACGCTGCCATCATCAGTGGCAAGGTAACGGTGCGCACGGTGTGCATCTCCTGCGTCCGTTCGGCGGCCCGACTGACGTGACGCGGCGTTCATCGATGCCGCGCGGTAGCCTCGGAGCTTTGCGTCACCGGCTTTCGCCGGGTTTGCCTTTGTCGCTCGTTACCTTGAGCGATCCAGCCGATCAGTTGGTGACGCGATGAAAGTGACGGTCGGTGTTCGACCTCCATGATGGAATTGTGCAGCAGCAGACTACGGCGTCCGCGCGCTGCGTGGACGGGCGGAAACCTATCTCAAGTGTCGTACCGAATGGTAGGTCTCGGGGACAATCAGTTGACGAATCGCGATCGATCGTAATCTGCGTCACACGTCGATCGTGACGGTGCGTGCCTAACGCGAACGCCCCGGTGACCTTGGTCACCGGGGCGCCGCGATGCGAGGGATGACGGAGCCTGCCGTTCGACTGCGTACGACCGGAGCGTCGGCGCGATCCGAGGCGCGCCTAACGAATCACGGAATGGGACGGCCTTCGACCTCGGCCGCCATCCGGTGGAGCCACTCCTCGAGGTTCGTGTAGCCGTCGCCGTCATCATCGCCGTTCGGATTCGTCGGCGTGACAAGCGGGCGGCGGTTCTCGGCGAGCGTCGGCCATCCGCCGACCTGACTCGGGCTGTCGATGATGCGGCCGGTGTTGGTGCGCACTTCCTGCACGATGCGCAGATCGACGGCGTCACGGTCGGCCGGGCGCGCGCCGGCGTTGCTCAACACCCAGGATTCCACGTTCGCGTTCGGCTGCACGACGAGACCGGGGATCCAGATCGGTGGCGTGGTCGCGACGACGGCCGCACCTTCTTCGTTCACCACCAGCGACCACGGATCGCTGGGCGGCGCCGCGCGATCCCAGCTGTTGTCGGCCACGTAGAAGAGCGAGCCGGGCTTCACGCCGCTGTAGATCTTGATCGGTCGGCCCGTCGGCGAGTCGACGCCTCGCAGATACACGTTCCCGACCACGGACGCCATCTGCAGCGCCGTGTTGTCGACGTCGTCGAAGAACGTCGCCTTGCTGCCACCGTAATTGTAGATGACGTTGTTGACGATGAAGCCGGTGGTGTTGCCCTTGAACCAGGGGTTTCGGTCCACGTGATGGGCCATGAGGTTGCCCATGAACGTGATGTTCTTGCTCCCCTGGCCGATGAGCACGCCCTTGGAGTGCGCGCCCTCGGGGTGAATGGAGTTGTTGAGCCCTTCGGCGATGATCAGGTTGCTGAAGGTGATGTCGTGCCGCACGCCGCTGGACGACGTCCCGGTGCTGAGATTCTCGTCGACGCCCCAGCTGATCGAGCAGTGGTCGAGGACGATGTTGTACTTCTCCTGCGTGCCACCGTAGAACTCGATTCCATCGCGCTCGCGGCTGAACCCGGGCTCGTCGCCCGGCCGGAACCGGATGTGCTGAATGAGGACGTCGTGCGTGTTGATGCGGAACGTGCCGCCGCGCAGCGTGATGCCGGGTGAGGGCGCCGTCTGACCCGCGATGGTGGTGAAGGGGTGGGTGACGACGAGGTTCTCACCGACGCGAATGGTGCCGGAGACCTCGAAGATGATCACCACGGGGCCGGCGACCGACAGAGCCGCGCGCAGCGAGCCGGCGCCGGTGTCGTTCAGGTTGGTGACACGGACGATCGTGCCTCCGCGACCCGCGGGAGTCGAGCTCCCAAAGCCCTGCGCGCCCGGGAATGCACGAAGCCCCGGTGGCGGAGGCGGAGGGGGAGGCGGCGGCGCCACGACCGTGATCACGGCGGTGTCGCTCTTTCCTTCGCTCAGCGCGTAGACGTTGGCGGTGCCGACGGTCACGCCGGTCACCAGCCCGTTGCTCGACACCGTCGCCACACTCGGGCTCAGGCTCGTCCATGTCACCGTGCGTCCGGTGAGGGTCGTGCCGTTCGCGTCGCGCAACGTGGCGGTCAACTGGGCGGTCCGGCTCGTTTCCACCGTGACTGATGCGGGGGTCACAGTCACCGAAGCGACGGGGGCCGGCGGTGGGGGTGGGGGCGGCGTGACGACGGTGATCGTCGCCGTGTCGCTCTTGCCTTCACTCAATGCGTAGACATCGGCAGTACCAGACTTCACACCGGTCACGAGTCCGCTGCTCGAGACGGTGGCGACGCCCGGATTCAGGCTCGTCCACGTCACCGTGCGACCGGTGAGGGTGCCGCCGTTGGCGTCGCGCAAGGCCGCCGTGAGCTGAACGGTCTTGCTCGAATCAACGGAAGCGGTTGCCGGCGTCACGGTCACCGATGCGACGGGCACCATGGTCACCGTGATCGTCGAGCTCCCGCTTTGTCCCTCGCTCGTCGCGGTGACCGTCGCCGAACCAGCGGCGACGCCAGTGACCAGACCCGCGTTCGAGACTGTGGCAATGCCAGGGTTCGAGGTCGTCCAGGTGACGACGCGACCGGTAAGCGTTCCGCCGTCCGTGTCGCGGACCGTGGCCTGAAGCTGCGCGGTTCGACCGACGTCGACTGTCGCCGACGGTGGGGTCACTGCGACCGAGCCGACCTGCACCGCGGTCGCTGTGATCATCGATGTATCGCTCTTCCCTTCGCTCGTGGCGACGACGAATGCGACTCCAACGGCCGCCGCGGTCACGAGGCCGGACGTATTCACGTTCGCGATTGCGGAATTCGAGCTCGACCAGGTCACCGGTTGTTCTGGGAGAGGATTGCCGGCGGTGTCCCGGGGAACCGCCTGAAGCTGCACGGATTTCCCGACACTCAAGTTAGCCGCTGGCGGCGCAACCTCGATAGAGCCGACGAGCGCCTTTATGATCTCGACCACTCGTGTCGTCGAGCATCCCAGACCCACCAGTATCAGAGTCGCATAAACTGAAATCCGCAGGCGCTGACGCATACGTCCTCCATCACTGAGGCTCAGTTCGGCGGCCCGACTAGCCTGGCGCGGCGCTTCAAACGCGCTGCGCGGTAGCTTCGTAGCTTTGCGTCGCCGGCTTTCGCCGGGTTTGCCTTTGTCGCCTGCCTCCCAAAGGGAGGAGTGCGATCGTGCCGTACGTTCACTTTGCGGTGGCGCGGAAATGCGCCACCGGGTCAATGGCACATGCCAGTGCCAGTGTCGGTGAAGGTCTTGCCCGCCACCGGGACGAACTCCCAATCGTAGCGGTCCGCATGGAGCGTCAACTTCAGCACGCCCCAGGTGTTGTTGTTACGCACTTCGCTGTTCGCCTTGATGGTGCCGAAGTTGTAGAAGCTCCGACCCCCGGTGCCGATGACGAACTCTCGAATCCCACGCACCGCATCCGCCGCGCCCGTGGGAGTCTGAGGCGCGAAACGCTCGTAGTTGTGGTCGTGACCGGCGAGAATGACGTCAGCATCCGCCGCGTACAGCGCATCCCACAACGGCTGCGTCGACGTCGCGTTACCGTGATTGCCGGAGCTGAAGCGCGGGTGGTGCCAATAGGCGAGCGTGCACCGCTTCGTGTTCGCCGCCAGATCCGCCTTCAGCCAGGTCACCTGCTCCGAGGTGGCGCTCATGCTGACGTTGCTGTTCAGCGCGATGATGTGCCATTCGCCGAGGTCGAAGCTGTAGTAGCCGCGTCCCGCCGGGCCGGCGTTCTCGCCGAAGTACCGGTAGTAGGGCGCCGCGCCCGTCGTATGATAGTCGTGGTTGCCGGGCGTCGGCCGCGTCCGATCGCGGTGGCGACCCCAGCTGTCGTGGTAGCAGTTGGCGAAGTCCGCGTCGGTTCCGTCGGGATACGCGTTGTCACCGGTGGTGTAGACCGTCCCGGGAATCGCGTCGAGCAGCCTGGCGGTTTGCTCCTTGGCATCGCGTCCGCAGTCGCCGATGTCGCCGGCGCCGACGAACACCACCGAGGCCCCTGGCGGTGGCGGCGCGACGACGGTGATCGTGGACGTGTCGCTCTTTCCTTCGCTCAGCGCGTAGACGTTCGCGGTGCCCACCGCGACGCCGGTGACGAGTCCATCGTTCGACACCGTCGCGACGGCGGGATTGAGGCTCGTCCACGTGACCTGGCGTCCGGTGAGGGTCGTGCCGCTCTGGTCGCGCAACGTCGCGGTCAGCTGCACGGTCTTGCCGGTCTCGACGGTGGCTGACGCGGGGGTCAACGTCACCGACGCGACGGGCGGCCTAACGACGGTGATCGTCGTCGTGTCGCTCTTCCCTTCGCTCGCCGCGTACACCTGAGCCGTTCCCGGGGCGACGCCGGTCACCAGGCCGGTGCCCGAGACGGTGGCAATGCTCGGGTTCACGCTCGTCCACGTCACGGTGCGTCCGGTGAGGGTCGTGCCGTTCGCGTCGCGCAACGTGGCGGTCAACTGGGCGGTCCGGCTCGTTTCGACCGTGACTGATGTGGGGGTCACCGTCACCGAAGCGACGGGGGCCGGCGGTGGGGGTGGGGGCGGCGTGACGACGGTGATCGTCGCCGTGTCGCTTTTGCCTTCACTCAATGCGTAGACATTGGCAGTACCAGACTTCACACCGGTCACGAGCCCGCTGCTCGACACGGTGGCGACGCCCGGATTCAGGCTCGTCCACGTCACGGCGCGACCGGTGAGGGTCGCTCCATTGGCGTCGCGCAGCGTCGCGGTGAGCTGGACCGTCTTCCCCGAATCGACCGACGCCGTCGCGGGCGTCACCGTGACCGAGGCGACAGCCGCGGGGGGCGGTGGCGGCGCGGTGACGACGAGGATCGACGCCTGGGCGCTCTTGCCGCCGCTGGCGGCGGTGATCGTCGCGGTACCGGCTTGGTGCGCCGTCACGAGCCCGCTCGAGGACACGCTCGCGACCTGGGAGTTGTTGCTCGTCCATTCCACCTGAGTGGAGAGCGGTGTGCCACTTTCGTTGCGCGGGGTGGCCCCGAGCTGCACGGTTTCATTCACCGCGATCGTGTCGGCCGCCGGCGTGACGGTGACCGTCGCGACGACATCGCCGGGCTCTCCACCATCGGTCAGTCGACTGGTCTCGCAGCCGACGTACAGGCTGGCGGCCGCCATCGACAAGCCCAAGAGGACCCGCTTCATTGTGGGGGAGCGCATCCGGCCCTCCAGATATCAGGTCTGTTCGGCGGCCCGACTGGCGTAGCGAACGACCTCCGCTCGCGTTAGCCTCGTAGCTTTGCGTCGCCGGCTTTCGCCGGGTTTGCCTTTCTCGCGTTCCTCGTACGGAGGGGCGATCGTGCCTACTTTCGGGTCGCGGCGCACGTGAAATGCGCTCGCGTATGAGCGACGAATTGCGTTCTGACCGGTCACTGTGTCGCGCGCGGTCAATCTGTCCGACCTTCGCGATGGTGCGGTGCCGGTTCGGGTGCTACTTACGATGAGAATGCGAAAGCCGTCGCGGGCTGCGCTGCTCACTCTCATCGCCTTCCTCGCCATCGTTGCTGCCACGGCCACTCCGGCTTCGCAAACCGGCAGTGATGGACCACCATGGTGCATGTCATGTCCCGTCTTCGGTGAGCGCGCCGGCGTGGACATCGTGCTCAACGTTCTGTTGTACGTACCAATTGGTGCTGGTCTGGCGCTGATGCGCCGTGCGCCAGGTCACGTTGGGTTGATTGCGTTCGCCATTGCGAGCGTGATCGAGACGCTCCAGGTCGACGTGATCCCCGGTCGCTACGCGAGCCTCAGCGATGTGATCACGAACACACTTGGTGCGATGCTCGGCCTGCTCGCCGTCCGCCATTGGCGCGCGCTCGTCGAGCCGGGTGAGTCCACGAGTCGCGTGCTCGCCGTCGTCGCCGCCGTGATGGCGCTCGTAACCCTGCACGTAACGATGTGGGCGCAGCAGGAAGTTCCAATGGAAGGCTCGCTGTCCACGTTGTGGCGCCCGTCACCTCCGCGCGACGGCGAAGCGCGTCCGCCCGATGCCGCCCACTCGCAGATCGTGTATGTCACGCTCGACGGCCAGCGCCATCCGGGGCGGGTGACGCTCCCGCCTAACGAGGTCGCCGCCCTGGCGAGCAAGCCGGAGTATCGTCTCGAGATGGGCTTCGTCCCGGCGGCCCGGGAGGGGGACGAGGATCCGGCGTTCGAGCTGAGAGACGCCGAGGGACGCCGCATTCTGCGTGTGCGTCAGGACGGCCGGCATCTCGCCGGGGACCTCGCGACGCGGGGACGCACGTTCCACCTGCGAACGCCCACGGTGCGACTTCGGCGATTCCTCGCGGCGCGAGTGGAGCGGCTGCGACGAGGGTTGCGCGACACGGTGCACGTGGCCGTGCACGTCGCGCAGGGGAACCTCTCGATGCGGGCGCGTCTCGGCACGAGCGAGGACGAAGCGCACCATCGTCGCGGCGCCTTCGCCGGGTGGAGTCTCCTCATCGCCCAGAGCAACTCGCCGACGCGTGTACGGCTCCTGACCTTCGTTTGGGTGGTCGCGCTGATCCTGCCCGCTATCTACTGGGCGGTGCTGGGATTGCCGCCTCCCCCGGCCCGGCCACCCAACAGGACCGCGAACGGCAGATCGGCGCGGAGCATCAGCGTGCCGTCGCTCGTGCTGGCGGGATCCGTCGCGCTGATGCTCGTGCTCGCGCTCGAGGTCCTTCCGCGAGCGAACGGGATGGAGCCGGCCGGACCGTTGGAGGGCCTGGCGGTCGCGACGGCGATCGGAGCCGGCAGCGTCATCGCGCTGCGCTCCGCCCGTCGGCGTGCGTCAGCGACGCGTCGGAAGCGCGCCTAACGACTGGCGATGCGTGCCGGCGCCGCGCACATCGCGCGGCTCACCCGTAGCTGTACTCCGCGTAGGCGGGCAGCTCGCCCTTTGGATCGTTCAGGACCGCTCCGACGACGTTCGCCCCGACGCTCCGAAGGCGGACCAACGCCTCCCTGACCAGCGTGCGGCTGGTCGAGCCCGCCCGCACCACCAGCAGCACCTGATCCGACAGGGCGGCCAGGATGGCTGCATCGGCCGCGGCCAGCACCGGTGAGGTGTCGAGAATGATCAAGTCGAACCGACCGATCGCGCTCTGGAGCAGCGTGCGCATCCGCGTCCCGGGCAGTGATTCCGGCGAATTGGGCTCGCGGCGTCCGGCCGGCATCACGTACAGACCTTTCATCTCCGTCTCGTATACCGGCGGATCGCCTGGCGTATCCTGCGCGAGCGCTTCGCTGAGGCCCGGCGAACGTCGAAGCCCGAACACCTTGTGGATTCGCGGCCGCCGCAGATCGCAATCGACGAGCAGGACCTTCAACCCCTCGCACGCGAACGTGATCGCGAGGTTCGCCGAGGTGATCGTCTTTCCTTCGCCGGGTGTCGCGCTCGTCACCACGATGGTCTTTCGCGTGGCTGCGCCAGGCGCATAGAGCAGATTCGTGCGCACGAGGCGATACGCTTCCACGTCGACGTTGAGCGGAGTCTGCATGCCCGGCAGAGTCTCGCGGGCATTGCCTCCGATCTGCGGAATGACGCCGAGATTGGGGATGCGGAGGAGATCCTCCACCTCCTCGCGGCGATGGATCGACGCCTTCTGCTGGTCGAGCAGGAACGCGAGGCAGACGGCGGCGACCAGGCCGATGAGCACACCGATACCGACCTTCAGCGATCCGAGACGCGGGACCGGCTCGTAGGGGACGGCCGCGAGATCCACGATCTCGACCTGCCCGACCTCCACGGCCTCGGCCATTCGCGCCTTCTGGTACTCCTCGCGCAGCTCGTCAGCCATGCGCCGCATGGTCTCGACCTGCTGCGCAAGGCGCGCCTCCGTCGCCTCCATCCTCGGAAGCTCCTCGCTCCTCGTGGCGCTGCGCGACCGCAACCCCTGTAACGCCTCCAGCCGCCCCTCCAGCGATGCGACGTGACTCGCGATCGCGTCGACGATCTCCCGCTCACCCGACGCGATGAGCTGTGAAAGGCGCAGCACATCGGGGTCGTTGGCCGATCGTCGCCACTCACCCGTCATCAGGGAGTCGCGCGCCTGGCGATACCGAGAGATGCGATCGCTCATCCGCGCGACGACCGCGTTCGCGCCAATGTCGGGGGACGCGAGAAGCGTCGGGAGAGCCGCCTCGCGGGCGCTCGCATCGCCACTTCGCGCGCGCCCGAGCAGAGCCTTGTACGTCCGGACATCAGCGGCGAGCTCCTCGCGGCGAATGTCCAGCGCCATCAGCTCCTTCTGCTGCGCCGCCATCTTCTCTCGTGAACTGGAGAGCTGCGCCCCGCTCCGGAATGTGGCCAGGGCCTGCTGTGCTTCCTCGAGTTGCGCGCTCGTTCCGGCGAGCTGTTCCTCGAGGAATATGCGGCGCCTTCTCGACTGCTGCTGCGCCGCGTCGGCGTTCGCCGCCTGGAACGCGTATACCGCCGCATTGACGACCTGCGCCGCGAGCGCCGGGCGATTCGCGACGTAGGAGATGTCGACCACGTTGGTGGTTTGACGCGGCTTGGCGCGCAGCTGCTCCAGCACCACGTCGATCGCGCGTTCGCGCGAGAGAACGAGCCAGGTGGCCTCTGTGGCCTCCGGCTGCGCGGCAACCGTGAAGCGCACGCCGCCGATGCGGACGGGGGATCCGTACGCGGCGGTCACGCGCTCGGTCGCCGTGCGCACCTCGAGCGATTCCGCGAGGAATCTCAGCTGAAGCGTGTCGGCCGGCGCATCCCGCTCGACGTGCGCGTCCACGAGCAGGCGGGCCTTGAAGTCCTTGAAGCTCGGTCTGAGACGCAGCCCGAGCGAGTCGACCACGGTGCCAGCGAGTGAGCGACTGCGCAGAAGCTGAATGTGCGACAGGATGGGGCTGATGACCCGATCGTCGACCTTGTCCGCCTCCTCCAGGCCAGATGTCAGCGAGCGGCGCGCGTCGGCAATACGAACCACCGCGTTGGCGCGGTACACCGGCTCGTCGCGGCGCACCATCGTCACCATGATCAACCCGGCGGCCACCGTCATGCCGACCAGCAACCACAGGTGGCGGCGAACCGCGAAGAAGATCGCGCCAAACGAAACCGTCGACATCGGGGCCTCGGTCTGCGCTTTCGATGGCGCCTCAGGCCTCAGAACGGTCGCGCGGTGAGGTCCGGAAATATTCACGTCTCGAGGCCTCAATTGTTGCGAAGGACGACGTTCGTGATCGCGGCAATCGCCCCGATCACCGTCATCACCGGCGCCACGACTTCCCGAAAAACTGCACGGCGTCGCGCGACGATGATCTCATCGCCGGATCGAATGGGCTGACGGCCCTCGTCGGAGTTGGGATTCGTGAGGTCGAGGACGCGCCGCGTGCCGTCACGAAACAAATGCACCTGGTCGGCGCGTCCCCGCTCGGTGGCGCCGCCT
>DASRHU010000094.1:0-3305 GCA_035650335.1 Gemmatimonadaceae bacterium
GCTGATCCTGTGCGGTGCGGCGTGGCTGTTGGTCCTGATCGCGGCGTCGGTGAACGCCAGCCTCGGAGTGGGAGAGCGCCGACGATCGGCGGCGGAGGAATTACGCCGTCGAATGGGGTCCCGCAGAACCCCCTACTGATCCCGTCGTGGATGGGGCTTGTGTAGCGCGCCCACTCCGTCTCATGATGGCAACAGCCATCACTTGTGGCGCGCTCGCAACACGACCATACTTCGGTCGCGGTACCGGTGCGTTTTTTTCACGGTGGAGGAGCGGCTCCCGAGCGCCCGTTCAACGACAGCGCACCGGCGGATTCTACGGTTCGGCAGCGGGCTCGTAACTCGTTGCCCTGCTAGTACAATTACCCCTTCCTCGGTCGGCCCTACCGACCAAAGAACAAGCCTCCAGACACCGGTTTTCCAAGGTGGCCCAGCTCGACGGCGCCGCCGCGCGAGCGAGCCACATGATGGGTGCTCTCCTTGCAGACGCCCCTCCCGCCCGAGATGGCTGCGCCAGTCGCTGTGATTTCAGTCGCTGCGACTGAGCCCTCCCAGGGTTACGCCTTGCCGTCTCACCCGCATTCGGTTGTCCCACTTTTCTTCCTCCCAGGAGTCCTCGCATGAACCGCATTCTCAATGGCGTTCGTCGCTTCATTCGCGAAGATGACGGCGCCGCGATCGCCGAGTATGGGCTACTCCTTGCGATCGTCGCGGTTGGTCTGATCGCGATCCTTACGGCGTTCCGGAACGACATTGCCACGTGGTGGAACGGGATGCGTGAGAACATCACGGCACAGCCGTCGGCCGCCGATCCGAACGCACTTCCGGCTGCCACGCCCTGACGCGACAGCGCTCGGGCGGGTAGTCGCGGTTCGTAACGCACCCCCGGGATGATGTCCTTCAGCGAGACGCCAATCGGGATGCTGGCGGGCGCAGCGTTCACCCTGCTGCTCGCCGGCGCCTGCGTGTCCGATGTCCGGTCGAGGCGGATTCCAAATCGCCTCGTGTTCTCGCTCGCGTCTGCCGGAGCCGTGTACGCGGCGTGGTCGATGTCGCCAGGCAGCGCGCTCGGCCAATCTCTCGGCGGGATCGCCGTCGGTCTGGCCGTCTGGCTGCCGTTCTGGATGGCTGGAGTGCTCGGAGCAGGAGACGTGAAGCTCGCGGCGGCCGCCGGTGCATGGCTCGGAATGGAAGGAGTGATCGAAGCTTCGCTGATGGCGGCGGTCGTTGGTGGCGGGCTCGCGCTCTGGGCGCTCGCGCGCGACGGCGGCATTGCCTCCGGGGTGACTCGGTTCGCCGTCTGGATGGTTGCGTCTCGATCGACTGGCGCGCTCGCTCCCGAGCTGACCCGGCGGGAGCGTCGTGTGCCGTACGGGCTTGCGATCTCGGCGGGTGCCGTGGTCGCCGGCTGGGTTCCGAACCTGATTTGGTAATCCGGGAAGAGATCCGAGGATCGTTATGCGCTTACCGAGGCTGATGCGGAACGAGGACGGGGCGGCTGTGGTCGAGTTCGCGCTCGTCATGCCGATCCTGGCGCTCATCATCTTCGGCATCATCGACTTCGGACGCGCTTTCTACACGGTGAACAACATCATTTCCGCCGTGCGTGAGGGAGCGCGCTATGGAGCCATCCTGGCCGCGCCCATGAGCACGCTGGGACAGCAGGAGATTCGGGATCGCGTGCGCAGCGTGTCACAACCGTTCGGCGGGGACTCGCTCGTTGACTCGCAGATCCAGATCGAGTTTCCGGATGGTGAGTTGGTGAGAGTACGTGTCCAGAACTATCCGTTCCGTCCCCTGACGCCGATCGCGGATGCCCTCGGCATTGGAACATGGCCTATCACGCGCCAGGCCACGTTCCGTTGGGAGCGCGGCGCCTAACGCGGACCATCGGGCCGGCGCTCGTCGTCGTGCCCTCGGAGCAAGGACCAATGGCTCAGAGACGGTATACGATCGTGTTCTACGTCGCGGTCTTCATCGCGGCGATGGCGACCTACGGGGTCTTTCGCGTGCTGCAGGCCGCGAAGACGACCGCGCGGATCACCACGCAGCCTGTGGTGGTGGCAACCAGGGACATTCCCGCCGGTGCCGCGCTCGAGAAGCAGGCGCTCGAGGTGCAGCAGTGGCCGGCGGTGGCGGTGCCCAAGGGAGCCCTGTCAACCCTCGCGACAGCCACAGGCCGTGTCACCCGCGTTCCGGTCTTCGCCGGCGAGGCAATCGTGCCGGGCCGACTGGCGCGCGCCGGGACGGCGCCAGGACTCGAGGCTCGCATCGCACCGGGAATGCGAGCGATGTCCGTCCGCATCAACGATGTCGCCGGGATGAGCGGGCTCGTTCAGCCGAACAGCCGGGTGGATGTGCTCGTTTCGCTACGCGAGAGCGGCGGGAACGCCACCGAAGAGGTTTCCAAGCTCTTCCTGGAGAACATGCGGGTCCTTTCCATGGGCTCGCGCACGACGCGTGACGATACCGGGGATCCGACGCCTGCCACAACCGCGACGCTCGAGGTGACGCCAACCCAGGCGGAAAAGCTCGCCGTCGCCATGCGTCAGGGAACGATTCAGCTGGTGTTGCGCGGCTTCGATGATACCGACAGCACCGGAACCAAGGGCGCGAGCTCGTCGGAAGTCCTCGCCCAGCTTCGCGCGGCAAAGCCGGCGCCGGTGGTCGCGCAAGCGCCGGTGCGAACGGAACGCTCGACACCGAGGCGTCGCCCCGTCGTTGAGCGCGAGCGCGTGTCGCCACCCCCGCCGGTCGCGGTCGCACCGGTCGCGAAGCCCGACTCGCTAACGGTGCGCGTCTATCGCGGCAACCAGGTGACGCAGCAGAAGTTCCAGGTCGACACGTCCGAAGCGCACGAGAACGGGACCCCATGATCGTCGTCCTCACTGCTCTCCCCCACGAGGAGCTCTCTTGAACGGCTTCACCGCGACACGCCGATTCTTCTGGCTCGCCGTGCTCATCGCGTCGACGGCGGCAAGCGCCGCGGCGCAGGCCGTCCAGGTCACACGCATCGATCTCCCGATCGGCCGCTCGTATCCGATCTCGACGACGGTTCCGATCTCTCGCGTGTCCATCGCGGCTCCGGGAGTGGCCGACGTCATCGTCATCGGCGAGCGCGAGGTGGTCATCAATGCGCTCGCGGCTGGCGAGACCGACGCGATCATCTGGCAGGCGAATGGGACGCGACAGCATTACCGCGTGTCCGTGCACTCGCCTTCCGACCGGATGCAGATCGCGTTGCACATCAAGTTCGCCGAAGTGCGGCGGGACGCGCTCCGTGAGCTGAGCGTCTCCGGTGCCGTGTA
>DASRHU010000095.1:0-9663 GCA_035650335.1 Gemmatimonadaceae bacterium
CACCACCTTCCCCACGTTTGCCTTCGTTGCCGTTGCCATAGTTAGACCCGAATGAGGAACTAGGACTGAGGACCGAGGAAGGGGACGAGGCGGTGTACCTCCTCAGTCCTCATTCATCATTCCTCGTTAGCCTTTGAGCGCTTCCGCGCCTCCGACGATCTCAGCGATCTCCTGCGTGATCTGCGCCTGACGAGCACGGTTGTACGTGCGTCGCAGCACGTTGAGCATGTCGCCCGCGTTGTCGGTCGCGTTCTTCATCGCCGTTCGCCGCGCGCCCTGCTCGCCGGCCACCGTCTCGACCAGCGCCCGATACACGGCATTCCGCACGTACAACGGCAGCAGCTCCGAGAGAATCGTCTCGGCCGACGGCAGCAGGATGTAGTCGCGCGCCGGTCCCTTGCGCTCCGGCGGCGTCACCGGAAGCACCCGTTGCGCGACCGGAGGAGTGGAGATGGCGGAGTTGAACTTCGCGTACACGACGTACACGGCGTCGAGCCGCTGCGAAATGAAGTCGTGCATGAGCTCCTCAACGAGCTCGGTCGCATGCTCCACCGTCGGTCGGTCGCCAATGTCGGTGCGATTGGTGACCATCGCCCGGCCGGTGTACCGAAAGAACCCGATCCCCTTCCGCCCGACGACGTGCAGGTCGACGCTCACGCCGCCTCGCTCCAGCCGTTCGACGAGCGCTCGCGCTTCGCGAATGAGATTCGAGTTGAACGCGCCAGCCAGACCGCGGTTCGACGTGAGCAGCAGCACCGCCGCGCGAGCACCCGATGGCGGCATGTCTCCGCGCCCGCCCGCGGGCTGCCGAAGCAGAGGAAATCGCTCGGCGAGCTCGGGGGTGTAGAGATCGGCGATGACCTGCGCGAGCGACTGGGCATACGGACGCGCCGCCACGACGCGGTCCTGCGCCCGCTTCAGCTTCGAGGTCGCCACCATTTCCATGGTGCGTGTGATCTTGCGCGTGCCTTCGACGGACTTGATCCGTCCGCGCAGCTCCCGTCCTTTTGCCATGACCGCCTAACGCGCCGGCGCGGCCTGCTCGCGCTTCGCCGGCGCCCCCTCGGCCTTGCGACCCTCGCCGCGCAGCTCCTTGAAGCCGGCGATCGCGCGCTTCAGCTCCTCCTCGAGATCCTTCTTGAGCTCCTTCTCCTTGCGAAGGCGCTCGCCGATCTGCGGCCACTGCGCCTGCACGTACTCGAGGAAGGCGCGCTCCCACTCGCGAATGTCGGCGACCGGCACATCGTCGAGAAAGCCGTTGGTGACGGCATAGATGATCACGACCTGCTGCTCGACGCGCATCGGCTGATACTGTCCCTGCTTGAGCACCTCGACGGTCCGTGCGCCGCGCTCGAGCTGGCGCTTGGTCGCCGCATCCAGGTCCGACGCGAACGCCGAGAAGGCTTCGAGCTCGCGGTACTGCGCGAGGTCGAGCCGCAGACGGCCGGCAACCTGCTTCATCGCCTTGATCTGCGCCGAGCCTCCGACGCGCGACACGGAGATTCCGACGTTGATCGCGGGACGAACCCCGGAGAAGAACAGATCGGCCTCGAGGAAGATCTGTCCGTCGGTGATCGAGATGACGTTCGTCGGGATGTAGGCCGAAACGTCACCGGCCTGCGTCTCGATCAGGGGAAGCGCCGTCAGCGAGCCGCCCGGCTTGAAGATCGTCTTCCCATCCACCACCGAGTCATCGTTGCGCAGCTTGGCCGCGCGCTCGAGCAGACGCGAGTGGAGGTAGAAGACGTCGCCCGGATATGCCTCGCGTCCCGGCGGGCGGCGAAGGACGAGCGACAGCTGTCGATATGCGGCGGCCTGCTTGGAGAGATCGTCGTACACGCACAGCGTGGCGCGCCCCTCGTGATACATGAAGTACTCGGCCATCGCGCAGCCGGAGTACGGGGCGATGAACTGCATCGGCGCTGGATCGGACGCGGCCGCCACGACGACGATCGTGTACTCCATCGCTCCCGCCTGCTTCAGGCGCTCCACGACGGAGGCGACCGTCGAGGCCTTCTGACCGATCGCGACGTAGACACAGATGACGCCCTGCCCCTTCTGATTGATGATCGTGTCGACCGCGATCGCCGTCTTGCCGGTGCCACGGTCGCCAATGATCAGCTCGCGCTGTCCACGACCGATCGGGATCATCGAGTCAATGGCCTTGATCCCCGTCTGCAGCGGTTCTTTCACGGGCTGCCTGACGATGATGCCCGGTGCCCCCGACTCGATCTTTCGGGTCATCGTCGTGTGAATGTCGCCGAGCCCATCGATCGGGTTTCCGAGCGCATCGACGACACGTCCGACAAGGGCCTGGCCGACTGGCACCTCGAGCACGCGGGCGGTGCGGCGGACCTCATCACCTTCTTTGAGCTCGAGCCAGTCGCCGAGGATGACCGCGCCGATGTTGTCCTCTTCGAGGTTGAGCGCGAGGGCAACGACGGTGTTCTTGGTCTCGGACGACGTGATCTCGAGCATCTCGCCCGCCATCGCCTTCGCCAGACCATAGATGCGAGCGATGCCGTCCTTCACCTCGAGGACGGTTCCCACCTCATCGACATCGAGCTCGGTCAGGTCTGCGGCTTCGATCTCGCGGAGCAGGATGTCCTTGATCTCGGCTGGGCGAAGAGAGGTTTCGGAAGCCATGTGGAAGTCGCTGAGGTATAGGGGGTTCTTGAGCTTGTGAAAAATATCACAAGGTGGGCCCACCGGCAAGAAGTGCCTGGCCGGATAAATCATGCCGGGGTCTCATCGGCGCCCAACCGGTCGCTCGGCCGGGAGCTCGGCATGCGTCGCCGCCGCACTGGCCTGTTGTTCCCGCACGAAACGCTCGATGATGTCCACCCCACGCATCGCCGCCAGCGACGTCGCCCGCCGACCGATGAGCCGCTGGGCGGTGAGCGACAGGTGCGCCGACGACGAGAACTTCAACACGCGTGCGACATCGGCGACGTCGTACCCCGGGTTCTTTGCAAGCTCGGCGGCGGAGAGCAGCCGAACGAGGTCGATCAGCCGTTTCAGCGTCGGCGTGCCCCCCGATCCGAACGAACGGCTGAGGTGCTCGCGGGTGAGTCCCAGCGCCGCGGCCAGCGTCGACGTCCGGATAGGGCGTCCCCCGCCAGCCACTATGTACCTCCATGCCGCCAGCTGCAGAGCGGAGGCGAGCGCCAGCGCCGATGGCGGAGTGTGGAGCGCCGCCGCGAACCGGGCACTGTAGCCGTGACGCGCGATCAGGTCGGGCACCGCAACGTCGTCCACACCCTCGACGAGCACGTCCGCGAGCTCGAGGCGCACGCACCGCGCCAGGCCCGGGGCGTCGGCGGGGCGGAGCGTCGTTAGGCCCACGAATGCCACGCTCGGATACTCGAGCGCGAGGGCCGCGACCGCGTCGTCGGCCTCCACCCCCGCGACGTCCACCAGCGCCGCATCGACGAGGTCGGTGCGAAACGATCTGGAGAATTCCGCGGCGGTGCGAGCAATGGCGAAGCGGCCGACCCGCTTGCCGACGACGCGCTTCGCCCACGCACGCGCGCGCTCACGCGGGATGAAGGCGGCAACCTGCGCGCTGGCCACTCCCAATGGATGCATGATGGCTCAGGGCCGCGCGGCGGCCCCAGAATCCACCATTGCCGCGGCACGCTCGAGCACCGTTCGCGCGTTCGCGTACGAGATCGCCTGCATCGCGTCGCCCATCGTCGCCCAGCGGCACGCGGTGATCCCTTCCTCGCGCTGTGGCGACGTCTGGGCCGAGGCTGATTCCATTAGGTAGAAGTGGCAGATCTTGTGAATCAGGCGGCCTCGAAAGCGGAAGTACCAGTCGATGGTGTCGATCTCTCCACGCAGCGCGAGATCGCCCAGCCCGGTCTCCTCCTGGACCTCGCGCAACGCCGCCAGCGCGGGCGCCTCGTTGGCCTCGAGATGTCCCTTCGGGAAACCCCAGTTCTTGTAGCTGTCCCGAATCAGCAGAAAGAGAGCGCGACCGCTCTCCATGCGGTACACCACCCCACCGGCCGATCGCTCTTCCTTAGCTCGCGATCGCGCCACCCAGCACCTCCTCCGCGCCGCCGAGGTCGAGCGTGGCACGCCCTTCGATGAACTGCCGCACGACCGGATCCGACGTGTGCCGGATCTCGTCGACCGAGCCCACCTGGCGCACGCGCCCCTCGTACAGCATCGCGATCCGCGTTCCGACGGTGTACGCGCTGCGCATATCGTGTGTGATCACCACGCTCGTGACCCCGAGGGTGTCACGCATGCGGATCATCAGCTGGTCGATCACGGCGCTGGTCACCGGATCGAGCCCCGTGGTCGGCTCGTCGTAGAGGATGTACTTCGGGCGCAGCGCGATGGCCCTGGCGATGCCGACGCGCTTGCGCATACCGCCGGACAGCTCGGCGGGGAAACGCTCCTGGACGTTCGGCAGATCGACGAGACGCAGCGCCTCATCCACGCGCTGCTCGATGTCGCCCGCGTCGAGATCCGACTGCTTGCGGAGTCCCATCGCCACGTTCTCGCCGATCGTCAACGAATCGAAGAGCGCGGCGAACTGAAAGACGTAGCCGATCTTGCTGCGCAGACGATACAGCTCGCGGCGGCTGAGCGTGGGCACTTCCTGCCCGTCCACGAAGACGGTGCCCGCATCCGGCTCGAGCAGCCCGACGATGTGCTTGATCGCCACCGACTTCCCCGAGCCGGAGTACCCAATGATGACCGTCGTCTCGCCCTCATTGACCTCGAGGGAGAATCCATTGAGGACCTTCTTCGGACCGAAGGCCTTGTGGACGGCGACGAGCTTGATCATGGAAGGAAGTTTACTCGCGCGCGGAGGGGGAAGCGAACGAGGGGTCAGGAGTCAGGAGTCAGGAATCAGGGGGTGTCGGGGAACAGGTGAGAGGAGGCGCGCATGTGCGTCCCCTGATCCCGATTCCCCGACACCCCCTGATTCCTGACTCCTGACTCCTGACCCCTGGGGTTCTTACGCCGCGAAGCTCCCCAGCGCCCGCCCCACCTCACCCTCGCGCAACCGCTTGAGCGCGCGGTCGCGGAGCTGGCGGACTCGCTCGCGCGTGACGCCGAGCATCGAGCCGATCTCCTCGAGCGTGTGCTCGCGGCCACCGTCGAGACCGAAGTACAGACGGAGCACCTTCGCATCGCGCGGAGGCAACGTGCCGAGCGCCTGCTCGATCTCGTCGCTGAGGAAGCGGTTCATTGCTTCCTCTTCCGCATCCGGCATCTCATCGGCGACGAAGCGCTCGATGAGCGACCGATCACCTTCCGGGTCCATCGGCGCATCGAGGCGCACATCGCCCGTGTTCAGCGCCGCCAGCGACTGCACGACCTCCACCGACAACCCCGTCACGTGCGCGAGCTCCTCGGGGCTCGGCTCACGACGGAGCCGCTGACGCAGGATCTCCGACGCCTTGATGATGCGCGAAAGATCCGCGGTGCGATTGAGCGGAACCCGCACCGTGCGTCCCTGCCGCGCGAGCGACGACAGAATTGCCTGACGAATCCACCACACCGCGTACGAAATGAACTTCACGCCCTGGTCGGGGTCGAACTTCCGGGCGGCGGTGAGCAGCCCGACGTTCCCCTCCCCGATCAGGTCGATGAGCGGCAATCCACGGTTCTGGTACTTCTTGGCCACGGAGATCACGAAGCGCAGATTGCGCTTCACGAGCTCCTGCAACGCGTCCTGATCCCCAGCACGAATCTTCCGCGCGATCAGCTGCTCCTCGTTGCCCTTGAGCAACGGGTAGGTGCTGACCTCGTAGAGATACTGGTCCAGGATATCGCGCTCGGGCTCGCTCGGAGCGATCCCGGCCGGGACTGCGCGCCGACGGCGACGCTTGACCTCGGTCATTTTCGAAAGAACCTCACGAGAGCTCAGGAGTCAGGCGACGCAAGTTTCGTCGCGAGACGGAATATTTCGGTGCGCTAACACACAAAACCCCTGCCGAAAAGGTGCCGGCAAAAGGCGCTGCAAGATACTGAGCTACGGTGATTTCGCCAGCCCTGTTTCATTGACTTTGGACCATACCCCCCACTACAGTTAACGGTTCCAGCCAGGGGCCTGGTTCCGGGGGCGTAGCTCAGTTGGGAGAGCGCGTGAATGGCATTCACGAGGTCAGGGGTTCGATTCCCCTCGCCTCCATGACCCCAGGGGTCAGGAGTCAGGAATCAAGGGTCAGGGGGTTGTAGGTGGCGGGTACGAGGGAGTTGCGCTTCCCTGATTTCCCTCACCCGGGCACCCCCTGACTCCTGATCCTTGAATCCTGACCCCTGGGTTATGCGGGAATAGCTCAGTTGGTAGAGCACAACCTTGCCAAGGTTGGGGTCGCGGGTTCGAGTCCCGTTTCCCGCTCTGGCGCGCCGCGCGAAGCGCGGCGCGCGGGGGTCAGGAGTCAGGACTCAGGGGTCAGGGGGGATGAGGGCATAGGTTGCAGGAGAGAACTGCACCAAGGAGCAGGTGTTCGGTGTCCGGGCGTTCTCCTGCTCCCTCGAACCCAGTCCCCCCTGATCCCTGACTCCTGATTCCTGACTCCTGGGGTTTCAGGGGCGGTTAGCTCAGTTGGTTAGAGCGCCACGTTGACATCGTGGAGGTCACAAGTTCGAGTCTTGTACCGCCCATTCCCGCGGCTCTGCGCCGCGGGTTTTTTTTCTCGCGCTCCGCGCTCGTTAACGGGGACTAATCCCAGCCGCTCGCTGAAATTAGCTCTGTACGGCGCACGATTTGCGCATTTGGCGACCAATACAGCGGAGACCCGACGCCGGGCTCTTTACGCCCAACCGCCAACCCGATGAGCGCAGAGCAGCTCCCCTCGTCACTCCGTCGGTGAAGCGCGACCCGGTCCTCCGGCCACTCACGTGGAGGCTGCCGCTCGTAGCCTTCCTCATCACAGGACTCGTCGGCCTCGTCTACATCGACCGTCTGCTCACGAGGGAGTACCACGAGCAGGGCGTCACGCAGGCCGTCCAGGCGCAATCGCTCCTCGAGAGTCACGTTGAGCAACGCGTCGCGCTGCTGAATGGCGCCACCAGCCTGATCGAAACCGCTCAGACGCTCGAGATCGGACCGCGATTCACGCGCTTCGCGCGGCGAGTGTTCAACGATCTCCCCGATGTCCGCGCGGTCACCTACGTCAACGCGCAGGGTGTCATCCGCGGAGCATACCCCGAGCGCGGTTGGGGCGTGCTGACCACGGGCGCCAACTTGCGCGGAGTCACGGAGGTCGCCGCCGCGCTCGATGAGGCGCGGATGGGGCGAACGCCCACCGCCACCCGCACGATCCAGCTCACGCCGGCCGAGCGTGGCGTCGTGTTGGTCGAGCCGGTGCTTCGTGACGGCCGGGTGGTCGGTTACATTGCCGCCGCCATCTCGTATTCCCCGCTGTTCGCCGACGCGTTAGGCGGTCGCCTCCTCGGCCGGTTCGCCTACCAGGTGCGGGATGACTCACTCCGCGTCATCGCGCGCTCTCCGTCGTTCGACGCGGCATTCTCGTCCATCGAGCGGCGGCAGGTCCGACTCCCCGGAACCCACGACTGGGCGGTGGACGTCGCGATTCCTCGCCTGCAGCCGCTCGTGCCGCGACTGCTCAACTGGCTCATCGGCTCGCTGTTGCTCCTCGTCGTCGTGCTGCTCGTGGTGCGCGAGGATGCCCAATCGCGCCGGTTCGCCGAGCGCACCGAGGAGCTCGAGCTCCTGTCGCGCGACCTGCTCGACGCGAACGTGCGCCTCGAGGAGCGGGCGCAGCAGATCGCCGAGGCGAACCGGGCGAAAAGCCGCTTCCTCGCGAACGTGTCGCACGAGCTTCGCACGCCACTGAACGCCATCGTCGGATACAACTCGCTGGCGCGCGACGGTGTCTATGGCGAAATGTCCGAACCGCTTCGCGGCGTGCACGATCGGATCGCCGCCGCCGCCGACCATCTGCTCGGACTCGTGAACGACGTGCTCGATCTCTCGAAGATCGAGGTCGGGCGCATGGCGGTCGACCCGCAGCCGGTGAACATCGGTTCGGTGGTGGACGCCGTGGCGACCGTCATCGAGCCAATGGCGAGCGCGAAGCGACTGCACGTGGACGTCGTCGTCGGCCGGGATCTCCCCGAGCTGCGCACCGACCCGGGTCACGTCAGACAGATTCTCCTGAATCTCGTCGCGAATGCGGTGAAGTTCACGGAGAAAGGCACGGTCACGATCGTGGCTCGGCGGCAGGATGCCGATCAGGGCGATGGCGTGGTCGTCATCGTCGAGGACACCGGCATCGGCATCGCCCCGGAAGATCAGGAGCGCATCTTCCAGGAGTTCGAGCAGGTGCGGCCGTCGGGGCGTGGCGATTCGCTCGAGCGTGGCACCGGGCTCGGATTGGCGATCGCGCGCAAGTTGGCGCGGCTCCTCGGCGGCGACGTCCAGGTTCGGAGCGCGCCGGGAGCGGGGTCACGGTTCATTCTATCCCTGCCGCGCTCGTCACCGACCGTCAGCATCGCCGAGGAGCATCGAACACCTCATGTCGACCTGGTGCGCGATGCCGAACCGAAAGACGCACGGGCGCGCACCGCCCGCGCCTCCGGATCAGCGGCGATCGAGATGGCGGAAGAGACGGAGGACACGCCATCCGAGTTGCGAGCGATCCTCGACGCATCGCAGGACATCACGCGATCGAGCACGGAGTGCGCCGACGGTGAGCGCTCTTGACTGCCCATCCAGCGAGGACTAGCTTTCGACGTTCACGGCGGACCGCGCCTCCGCAGTCGAGTCGCGCGACCGCCGTTGTCGTCTCCACGAGCCGTTTCGGTGAAGGCGACCCCGTGCGCCCGTAGCTCAATTGGATAGAGCATCTGACTACGGATCAGAAGGTTGGGAGTTCGAGTCTCTCCGGGCGCGCCTGATGAATCGTCTGGCTTGGTTCATCCGCGGGGCGTGGCGCAGCCCGGTTAGCGCGCCTGGTTCGGGACCAGGAGGTCGGTGGTTCAAATCCACTCGCCCCGACCATGGCAATGGGAGCTCGCCCGCGAGCTCCTTTTGCGTTTGCGCGAGTAGCTCAGTTGGATAGAGCGTCGGCCTCCGGAGCCGAAGGTCGTGGGTTCGAATCCCGCCTCGCGCGTCGTATCGGACACGAATCCGCCGTCCAGGTCCACCTCCTGGGCGGCGTCGTCCTAACGGGAGGCGACGTCGACCTAACGGGAATCGGCGCGCGACCTCCCCACCCGCGCGACCGGCCCGACCCTTGCCCCTCACGGAGCCGTGACTGACAGTCGCCAAACGCCCCCGCACGGAAACGCTCCGCTGCCGCCGCATCGCATGTCGTGGCGCGTGCTGCTTCCCGGGTTGCTCATTGTCGTCGCGATCGCCGGGCTCACCCTGAGCATCCTCGTCTTCGCGCGCGTCGGCCGCCTTCGCGGCGACACGTACCGCCTGTACATCCGCACCGATGCCGCACGTGGCGTCATCAAAGGCACCGAGGTATGGCTCGCCGGCCAGAAGGTCGGGCTGGTCAAGGAGATTCGCTTCTCCCCACCCGGACGCGACTCGCTCGCACGTCTCGCGATCGAGATGGAGTTGGTGGAGAAGGTGCGCGAGTTGATTCGCGAGGATTCCTTCGGTCAGATCAGGAGCGGCGGCAGCCTCATCGGCGCGCCGGTCGTGTATCTGACGCCCGGCAC
>DASRHU010000096.1:0-4040 GCA_035650335.1 Gemmatimonadaceae bacterium
GCGCGGACGCCGGCGACCAGCGCGGCGAGCAGGATCGCGCTCTTCGTTTGCGCGCTCGCCGTGGGTGTGCGCCAGACGATCGGGTGAAGCACGTTTCCGCGAACCGTCATTGGAAGACCGTCGCCGTTTTCGAGCTCGACCGTTGCGCCCATCGCCTCGAGCGGCTCCTTGATCCGCTTCATGGGGCGGCGGGCCAGGCTCTCGTCGCCGACGAAGCGCGCGGCGAACGGGTGCCCGGCGACGATTCCGGCGAGCAGGCGGGTGGTCGTCCCGCTGTTACCGCAGTCGAGGTCCGTCCCCGGCGCGCGCAGGCCGCGCCGCCCTCGGCCACCGATCCGGGCTTCACCCCCGCGCCACTCGATAGGCACACCTAACGCGCCGAGTGCGGCGGCGGTGGAGCGGACATCCTCGGCGTCGAGCAGGCCTCGAATGCGCGATGATCCGTCGGCGAGCGCGGCGAACATGAGCGCGCGGTGCGAGATCGACTTGTCACCCGGAACCCGCGCGATGCCGTGCACCGTCATGTCGGCGTCTCGACGCTTCCCCGCCAGGCCCGCGCTCGCACCCACGCGTGCTCGATCGCCGGCTCGTCTCCCCGCTCGAGCGCCTCCGCGAGACCGGCCAGCGTAGCCGTTAGGCTGCGAACAGCCTCGGCGGTCGCCGGTGGCGCGTGGCGTAGAATCGGCGCCCACATCGACAGATCGCTCGATGCGAGCCGCGTGAGGTCGCGCGCGCCGGGGCCGGCGTCGCGGCGCGCGATGCCATGGGCGGTCAGCACCGCCGCGAGGGCGGTCGAGGCGAGCTGCGGCAGGTGGCTCACCCACGCCATGAGCGCATCGTGATCCTCGGCGTCGCTCCACGCGATCCGTTCGATGCCCGCGGTGCGCCAGACCATCTCGATTCGCCGGCGCTGGGGGTGCGTCGCCCTCGCCTCGGCGCGCACGGTGGCGCCGCGAAACCGTCCGGAATCGGCGGCGCCGAATCCGGAGCGCTCCGAGCCGGCGATGGGGTGCGTCCCGAGGATCCGACCGAATTCCTCGTCGGAGAGGCCAAGCGCCTTACGACGCTGGAGGCTCGACGCGTGAAGGATGAGCGACTCGTCAGGCAGCGTCGCGAGCAGTCGGCGGAGAATGCCGGCGACGTCGTCGAGCGGGACGGCGATCACGACGACTGTGGAGCCGGCGAGCTCGTCCGGCCAGCTCTGTTCGTTCGTGCCGACATGGATCCCGGCCGCGCGCGCCGCGGCACGATCGGCGGCGTCGCGTGACCACGCGATGAGCGGCTGGCGATCGCGAAGCGCGAGCGCGAGCGATCCGCCGATGGCGCCGAGGCCGACGATGCCGATTCGCTCGCGATCGCGTGTCATGAGGGAAAGCTACTGGGGTCAGGAGACAGGAGTCAGGAGTCAGGGGGTGCCAGGGAGTGGGTTGCAGGGGAGAATGACCTCGGCCTGATCCCTCGGTGTCGTTCACTCCTGAAACCCACTCCCTGGCACCCGCTGACTCCTGACCCCTCGTCCGAGGTGGGCCCGGGAGTTGGTCGCCAAATTCATTGGCGGCAACGCGATAAGACCATCCCGTCAGTGTTGACAGACGGGAAAAGGGACACTAGGTTATAGCACCCGAACAAGCACCGAAAATGGCCATTTCGGAAGCCAACTCAACCCTCACCCAGGAGGCGCGCACACGGAGACTCATGCGCATACGCGAACTGGACCCCCAGGAACGGTGTGGCAGCGGCACGACCGTGACCGAGCTGTATCTGGTTGACCGCTTGCCGCAGGATCCGGGGGTCAGGCATCTGGTGTTCTTCGACCGGCATGGCTGGTATTGCGTCCATGGCCGGGACTGTCCCGCCGTAAAGGCCGCGCAGAAGTGCGAGAGGAAACACGGACGGACGACAACCAAACGGACAATTCGAACTCGATAGGGTGGATGAGAGATGATCGCACGACATGAAATTCAGACGGAGCCCACACTCGATCTTTGGCGGCGCCTCGGGGCGCCGGTCGATCCCCAGGCGATCGCCTGGCGGCAGGATGGGCGGCCGATTGCACGGGATGGTCGGTTCTTCGCGCGCTTCGTCGCGTACATCGAGGCCAACACCGTTCGCGAGCGCCTCGACGCCGTCGTGCCCGGCGAATGGAACCTCACCCTCGAGCTGCTCCCGACGGTGAGCGGCGGTGACGACACGACCGATTTTGCGCCATACGCCTTCAAGGCGCGGCTGCAGATCCTCGGCGTCGTTCGGGAGGACGTGGGGACGGGAAAGGATTACAAGCAGGCGTCGACCGATGCCTTCAAGCGCGCCGCCGTGCGCTTCGGCATTGGTCACGAGCTGTACTCGTTCGAGCAGAATTGGGTGCCGATGGATGGCGACGGCAAGTACGCCAAGCCGCTCGAGGATCCGCGCGTCGTCTACGAGCGGCGTGGGAAGCAGGAGACGCCTTCCCTCCCCTTTGGCCGCGGGCTGCTCGCCACCGATGTCCCACCCTGCCCGAAGTGCGGTGGTCGGATGTGGGACAACCGCATCGGCAAGCGGAATCCCAAGGCGCCCGACTTCAAGTGCCGGGACCGCGGTTGTGACGGAGTGATCTGGCCTTCACGCGCGGCGTCGGCCGAGGAGGGCGCCAGTGAGCCGGCTGCGGCGGCGACCGGGACGAGCGATCAGGTGCCGTTCTAAATCCGCGCTCGTGTTCGGGTGCTCGGGGTGCTCGGGATTTCGTGTCCTGGGCACCCTGAGCTTTTTGTGCTCGGCCGCCTGCGTGCCTGGCATCAAGAACAGAGGGGTGCACACGGATGAGGCGGATTGGGCGGAAGAGGCCGGATCTTTTTCTGCGGCATTGAAACCTCCTCGCGCGACAACAAAAAGCTGCCTTGGACCTGCGCCTGGAAAGTGACGGGCGCCAGGAGCGATCCGCAGCATCCGCCCAATCCGCCTCATCCGTGTGCACCCCTCTGTTCTTGATGCCTGCCTGGCTCGCGGATTGGGAGGGAGAATTAGTCGGTGAGCGCAACGAGCCGTAACACCTCTTTACACGGAGCACACGGAGAACAGCCAAAAGGCTGCTTTGGATCTGCGCGGGAGAGTCATCGCCTCATTGAACGATCACGCCGTTACGGTCCCATCCGTGTCATCGTGATGCACCCGTGGGTTCTTGATGCCGGACAGGCGCGCACGCGGAGGCTACGAGACCCTGGGCCCCTCTCTCTCGACCGGCGCGACGAGCGCGGTTCCGTGGTAGACATCCACGATCACGACCGAATCCCAAACGGCCGAGTCGGCGACGCCGACCACCGGGCGCGCGGCGAAGGCAACGGTGCGCTCACCGCGCCGCACGACCACGCGTCCCGGAACGCGGGCGGACGCTGGCGCGACAAAGGTGCCGGTCAGGCCGACGAGGTCCTCATCGCTAGGCGTTTCTTCGTCCGCCTTGGGCTCGACAGGCGGCGCGACCGCCGCGGGGCGCGGCGTGAGAACGAGGACGAGCACCGCGGCAGCGAGACCGGCCGCGGTGGCGAACCGAGACACGAGATCCTCTCTGGCGAGCAGCACGAAGGAGAGAATGATGCCGACACCGCCAAACGCCACGAGACAGGCACACGCAGCCCGCGTCACCGAGAGCGGAGAGAACGCCCCGATGATCGAATGGTTCGCGCGCGCGTCGCCCTCCATGCGGTGAGCGAGGAGCAGCAACCCCGCACCGAAGAGGAGGGAGAGAAGAGAAAGGATCGTCATGATGTCTGCGACGCCTCATTTTGCACGCACGTCCTGGGAAACGCAATCGTCTGTTTCCGTTAGGACGGTCTCATTTCATTTCGCTCCCGACGGGATCGACGGCCTGGGTCGCGACCGGGGCGAGACGCCAGCGCACCGTCGCGCGCGCGACGACGTCGCCCGCCGCATCGCGAATCTCCGGGTGCAGCTCGATCTCGATGGGCGCGTAGACCCGGGGGACGTCGCACTGGCACTCGGCGACGAGCTCTCCTCGAGCCTTCTTCACGAAGTCGATGGAGATGCGGACCGGGATGCCGCGGACG
>DASRHU010000097.1:0-2486 GCA_035650335.1 Gemmatimonadaceae bacterium
CTGTACATCCGTCATGCTCACCCACTCGGGCGGGTAATGTGGGAGGCGTTTGCGGGCGTCCTCTTCCAGCGTCTCGAACGCGAGCCACCCGTGCTCGAACTCGCCGAGCGTGGACTCCCGCTTGGAGGTCCGCGACAGGCTTGGCGTCACCGGCCAGACGCGCCACGTCCGGCCGTCGCGATCGACGAACTCCCGAATCGCTTCGGTTTCGCCGGAGTGCCGTTTTTGTCGGAGCGACACGACGTCCTTCGCCGCACGAGCGGCGGCAAGGAGCGTGTCGCTGAGCTTGGCGAGCTCTCCCGTCGACTCATCCGACAGCCGGCGAGTGTCCGGGACGCACGCTTCTTCCAGCTTCTCGGCAAGCTCGGCTTCCGTCTGGCGAAGCGCGCTGCCCAAGGGGTCGGGGCTGGACGGCGTCGGGGTCGTCATTCGAGGTACTCTTCCCGTGATCAGGGGCGACGTGCGCGGTCGTGTCGAAGTGAGGGGGCAACCCTCGTGCCTCGCGCGCGACGGCCTCGTCAGGCACCATCGCCCCGGCGACGCCGGAAGGCGGTGGGATTGGTGTCCGATTCGCTGCGCGGAAACGAGCGATACAGAAGATCCGCGAGCTCGATATCCGACATGCGCACCCAGTCGGGCGGGCGATTGCGGGTCTCGAGCGTGCGCGCGCCCGACGTGAAGACCAGAAGTGCGTGCTGGGGCCTGATCCCCGCGGTCTCGGTCGGGTGCTCGCTCACCGTCCAGTACCGGCCGCCTGGATATCGAAAGGTCCGGAAATTCCCCAGGACGCTGTCGATTTGGGGCGCGCCATGCCCGGGGGCCTCGCGTTCGCCACGCGGGGTGCCCGTTCCCTCCCGCACCGGCTCGGCGCGGTCGAGGAGGCGTTCGAGCTCCGCTTCCGTGGCGCTCTCCCACCCGCTGGGGATGGGTGACAGGCGCCGCTTCTCACGCCCTCCCTCGGACTCGAAGGCAAGCCACCCCGAGATCACCGCCTGGAGATAGTCCTCCGCGCGCGCCGCCCGATGCATTTGCTCGGGGCGAATGTCCCACACGCGCCACCGGCACCCCGTTCCGTCTGTGAAATCGCGGAGACCCATGCCGGCCGCGAGTGCAGGAGGCGTACCTTGACCGCTTCGAAGGTGTGATTTCCATCACTTCACGCGGAATGGCACGACAAGCTCCGCCTGATCCCACTGAAGGCGCAGCAAGTTGGCGCCTCCGTCGGCTTCCGCCCTGATCGTGAACGTCTCGACCAGGCCGGGAAGCGGACGCTTCGAGAGCCGGACCCGGCCGAGGTCACGGGCGGACTCGTAGGCGGTGCCTGTTTGCCCCGTCTGCCGGTTGACGATCAGCCAGCCGCCGTTCGCCTCCGGAATCGAGAACAGGGTGTACCTGCCAGCCGGCACGAGAAGCGTGTCGGGGCCAGTGCCGAGGACGAGATCGCGGTCGGTTTCAATGTGTGTCGCCTCGTTCGCGCCGGTGCGCCAGACGACGCCGAACGGAACGAGTCCGCCCCAGATCGAGCGCCCTCGTTTCGACGGGGTTCCATGATCCAGCTCGATGGTCGCTCCCCCGACGGTACTCGTGGTTCGCGCCCGTCCTGACAGCGCGCCGAGACTCTTGCCGGCGGCATCCTGGGCGGTCCAGCGCCTGACGATGTCATCGATCGCCATCCACGGGCGGCGCTCGACGACGAGCTTTCGCGTGGTCGCCCCCGCGTCGAGCGCGAGCAGCCGTCCCGTCTCATCGACATGGAGTCGCATCGTCCCGCGCGACGGGTGCGTGATCGTCATGCTGTCCATTGAGACACGCGCGAATTTGAAGTCGGCGACGCGGCTCCCCGTGAGGAGAGGCTGGGGTGCTTCCGGCGACGAGCTGGCGGCGAACCGCAGCAGCGCGACCTCGTAGGGCCAGTGGACCATGTCGATGAAGGGCAGGGTGTTGGCGGTCGCGGCAACGGTACGCGTGCGGGTTTGCGACCCGGTCGTCGTCTCGACGCGCAGCGAATCGCCTGCGCGGGTCATCACCTCCCGACGCGCTGCCTTGGTTCCGCCACCGGTCGTGTCGAACGTGGTCGCTTCCATCCGCTCGATCGCGCCGGTCGGTGACAGTTCGAGTACGTACGTCGTTCGCGTCGTGCGCGGTACGCGCATCGCGACCTCGGCCTGCACCCGCTGTGGCCATCGAACCACACGCTCGATGACGAGCGTGTCGGCACCGAGCCGCGTCACGAAGACCGCGCTGTCGGGTCGCTGGGCAAGGGCGTTGGCGGGCGCGATGACGGCAGCCAAGGCCGGCAGAAGCCGGGTAATGCGACGGTTCACGAGCATTCTGACCCCCGCTGGAATCGACGGTTGTCGCGAAAGTGTAGTCGGTGGGGCGCGCCGAGGAAATGTCCGCTCCCACTGGACGGTCGGTTCGAGAGGCGCTAGTCTCGCGCCCATGACCCTGGCACGTACCGTCCTTTTGCGCGCGTCTCGCAGCCA
>DASRHU010000098.1:0-18536 GCA_035650335.1 Gemmatimonadaceae bacterium
TCGCGCGTCCAGGCGACGTACTCGGGCGGATCGAACGCCGGGTAACGCTTCATCAGCGCGCGGCGGGCTCCATCTTCCAGAACGCGATGCCGCCGGCCTGCTGCCCCACGGGGACGTCGGCCACACGGGTGAGCGTGCGCAGATCGTAGACGTCCACCTTCCCGGGTGCCGCGCCCACCGCCTCGTTGCTGACGAACGCATAACGAGAATCGGAGGAGATCGCCACGCCGTGCGTGACGTTCGTCGAGCTCTTCGTCGTGAGGACGCTCTGTCCCGTCGCGAGATCGAAGATCTGGACGCCGCCGCCCTGCTTGAGCGTCGCGATCAGGAGCCTTCCGTCCGGAGTGACTCCGAGATTGTACGGCCCGCGCCCGGTGGGAAAGCGACGCGCGATCTCCCAACGCGCGGCGTCGATCTCGACGATCGCATCGGCCTTGTTGCACGCGACGTACACCTTCGATCCATCGGCCGACGGCTGGGCCCACGTCGGCGAGCAGCTCGCCGGCGGCATCGAGCCGTGTCCCGAGTGCGCTCCCATAGCGCCAGTCGCGATCGGCCCTTCCTTCCCCTTCGCGAGACCAAAACGCCGCGACACGGCGAACGTGCGTGTGTCGATCTCCACGACCTGGTCATCCATCATGCACGTCGAGTACTGACGCGTGCCGGTCGGATCCACACGGCTGCCGTGTGGCATCGTGCACGTCTCGGTGCGGGCGACCTCGGTGTGCGTCGGTGTGTAGATCACCGACACCGAGGACGGCACCATCTCCCCGTGCAAGTTGAAGTTCACGACGAACGCGTAGAGCCCGTCGGGGGTGACGTCGATCGAGGCGGGGAAATATCCCAGGAAGATGCCCGGCCCCGCGAGCGTGTCGGGACCGAGCACGTATCTCCAGTACTTTCCATCGGGCGACCCATGCCCCGTCGTCATGTGCAGAAACTTCCCATCGCGCGAGATCTGGAGCCCGTGTGGACCTTCCATTTCGGGCGCCGATTCTCCCACGGGGAACGTCTTCTCGACAACGGCGCCATCGGGACCGAAGCGGACGCGGTGCACGAGATCGGCGGACTCCGCTCCCACGTACACCCAGTAGTTGGCAGTCGGCGCGGTCGCGCTGGCGCTCGTCGCGGGAGCCGGGACGGGTGCCGGCGTCGTCGAAGACGCGCACGCCGCCGCGCCCATCCAAAGCCATACAATCGACCCGCGCGAAATCATCTTGCGACGCATGGGTGTGAGAACCATCATGAGAACCCGGCTCGACCGTGCGAGCCCTGCCAAGGACACGTGACGCGACCGCGATCGGTCGCCCGAGAGGGAGAGTACTGCTCCATGAACGTAACGCGCATCCCGCGATTCGTCAGCATGGCGATCGCCTTCGTCGTCGTTTCACCGGCTGTGATCGTCGCGCAGCAACCGGCCGCTCCCGCGCAGGGCGCGCCGGCGCAGACCCCGTCCCCACGCGTGACTCGCATCGTCGCCGAGCCGGCGAGCCTCACCCTCACCGCCGGCCAGGCAGTGCCGTTCTCGATCACGGCGTACGATTCCTCGGGGGCCGTCATTCAGAATCCCGCGCTGCGCACGAGCGGCCCGCGCGGCGTTCTGCGCTTCGCGGACGGCAAGCTGACGGCCATTCGCGCCGGCAAGTACGAGCTGGTCGTCACCTCGGTCGGCGGGACGGACCCCGTGCGCCTGACGATTCCCATCAACGTGCAGTGGCCTCCGCTCGCGCAGGTGGAGATTCTCCCGGAGCCGGGGCGACTGTACTCGGGCGTCACGCTGGCGCACCGCGCGCGCGCCGTGCACGCGGACCAGAGCGAACGGAAGGACGCCGCGATCACGTGGCGCAGCTCGAACGAGTCGGTCGCGACCGTCGATCGATTCGGCAACGTCACCGCCCGGCGGCCCGGCAGCGTGACGATCACCGCCGAAGCGGAAGGCGTCTCATCTTCGGTGAAGTACACCGTCGCGTCGAACCCGGTCACCAGCCTCTCGATCGACATCGAAGAGAACTCGGTGCGCACCGGTGATGTTGTCCATCTGAAGGCGACGGCGAAGCGCGCGGGCGGCGCCGCCGTGCGCGATGTGCCGGTCACGTGGAGCTACACGTACGTGCCTGACGACACGATCGCCGCGCCCGGCGCGACCGGGGTGATCGACCGTGGGCTGTTCACCGCCGAGGTGCCGGGACGCTACACGTTGCTCGCCACGGCCGGCCCCACATCGGCGCGCAAGGTGATCGACGTTCGTCCTCGCGACGTCCGGCGGCGCATCGCGGTGACGGGACGTGGCAGCATCACCCACGTGCACACCTCCGACCTGTGGCCGTGGACCGGCAAGGACGGACGCGATTACGCGCTCGTCGGCACGTGGGGTGGCGACGGCTGGGCCTACGTCTTCGATATCACCAACCTCGGCGCCATCGTGAAGACGGATTCGGTCAAGGTGGACGCGCGCGTGATCAACGACGTGACGGTGTCGCCGGACGGGCGCTACGGCGCGCTGTCGCGGGAGGGCGCATCCAATCGCGTGAACGGCGTCGTCATCCTCGACCTGGCCAACCCCGCGCACCCAAAGGTCGCGGCCACGTTCGACCAGGAGCTCACCGGCGGCGTGCACAACATGTTCGCGACGAACGACCACCTGTTCGCGCTGTCGAATGGGGACAAGTACGTCATCATCGACATGAAGGACATCTACAAGCCGACGTACGCCGGCGAGTACGACCACCCGAACTCCCGCATCCATGACGTGTGGGTGCACAACGGCATTGCGTATTCATCGGAGTGGGGGACGGGCGTCGTCGCGGTCGACGTGGGGAACGGGAAGTACGGCGGAACGATCGAGACGCCGAAGCTCATCGCGACGTATCCGACGACGAGCGGCGCGACCCACGAAATCTTCCCCTACGTCCAGAAGTCCACCGGCAAGGTCTACCTCTTCCTCGGCGACGAGATCATGTCGCGTCAGGGAAGAGTGTGGGAAGGCACGAACTACATGCCCGACCTCTTCGGCGATCAGCCGAAGCGCGGTGGCGTTCCGCAGACGTCGGCCGGATACACGCACATCATCGACTTCACCGATCCGAAGAACCCGGTGAACATCGCCAAGTACCACCAGGAGGAGTTCGGCTCACACGACATCATCGTCGAGGATGACGTGATGTATCAGGCGTACTACGACGGCGGGCTGCGCATCGTGGACGTTTCCGGCGAGCTGGTGGGAAATCTGGCCGACCAGCGCCGCGAGATCGCCGTGTACAAACCGTTCGACCCGCAGGGCTTCACGGCGAACGCATCGTTCGTGATGAACGCGATGCCGTGGAAGGGGCATATTCTTTTCACGGACTTCAACAGTGGGCTCTGGTCGGCGAAGCTGGAGCCCAAGACCCCGCCCGTACCCTAACCCCCTCCCTGGGGGTCAGGAGTCAGGAGTCAGGGATCGGGGGTGGTAAGGCAAACGGCCGCGCAAAGCGCGGCCGTTTGCTCATCTGATGAGCGCGTCTGCCGCGAAGCGGCGACGCGCCTTTCCACCCCTGACTCCTGACTCCTGACTCCTGACCCCTATCAGATCCCGCCCGCAAAGGTGTCGCAGGTTCTAGGATCCCCGCTCTCCAGCCCTCGCCTGAACCAGCGGACGCGCTGCTCCGACGAGCCGTGCGTAAAGGATTCAGGCTGAATTCCTCCGCCCGACTGCGCCTGAATGCGATCGTCGCCGATCGCCGCGGCCGCGCCAAGTGCTTCCTCGACATCACCGCGTTCGAGGATCTGGCGCTGGCTCGTCGAATTCCCCCAGACGCCCGCATAGCAGTCGGCCTGGAGCTCGAGTCGCACTGACAACGCGTTGGCCTGCGACGGGCGGCTCTCCTGCATCTGCCGCACCTCGCCCGCGGTGCCGGTGACGTTCTGCACGTGATGCCCGATCTCGTGCGCGATCACGTACGCCTGGGCGAAGTCGCCCGGCGCGCCAAACCGCTTCTGAAGCGCGTCGTAGAAGCCGAGGTCGATGTAGATCTTCTCGTCGAGCGGGCAGTAGAAGGGTCCCATCGCCGACTGGCCGGTGCCGCACCCGGACTGCACGTAGTCCCGGAACAGCACGAGCTTGGCCTCGCGATACTGTCCGCCATATCGCGGAATGACCTCCGACCATACGCGCTGCGCATCATCGAGCACGAAGGAAACGAACTCGACGAGTCGCCGCTCCTCGGGGGTTTCCTCGATCGCCCCGGTCTCGGTGGCCGTCGTGGGAACCCCCGCACCGCCGCCGCCGCTGAAGATGTCGCCTCCGAAGAGGAGGCCGAGTATCAGAACGATGATCGTGCCGCCGACCCCCATCCCTGCCCCAATGGGAAGCCCGCGACGACCCCGCAGGTCCTCGACGTTTCTGCTGCGTCCCCCAGGTGTCCAGCGCATAGCCGTAGCCTCCGGTTGGATAACCCGGCTATGCGCAGGAAGCGGGCCCTCGCAAAGCAAAGGGTGTCGAGGAAGTCGAGGTTGTCGAGGTGATCAAGGTAAAGTCATCGCGAGTGCGGCACCTTGATCGCCTCGACCGCGGGTAGTCCAGGCGATCCAGGTGAGGTCAGCGTGAGGAAGTCACCTCGATCACCTCGACAACCTCGACGACCTCGACCACCTCAGCGTCCAAGCAGCCGATCCAGAAACCCCAGCTCCGTCGTGTCCCCGGATGCCGCCCGTTTCAGCGCCTCGGCGAAATCCGGGGCCGTGGCGAAGCGATCGTTCGCATCCCTGGCCATCCCCTTCAACAGCACGCGCTCCACTTCAGCCGGGAATTGCAGATCGGGGCGCATTCTCCGCAGCGGAATCGGATCGCTCCGCAACCGCGCGATCATCAGCTCCTGCTGGGTCCGACCCTCGAAGGGGAGCTTTCCCGTCAACATCTCGAACGTCATCAGCGCCAGCGAGTAGATGTCTGAGCGTGGATCGAGCTGCTTCCCCCGCAGTTGCTCGGGACTCATGAACTCCGGCGTGCCTAACACGATTCCCGTGGCGGTGAGCTTCTCCGCCTCCGGGCCCGCGCGCCGATCCTTCGCCAGCCCGAAATCCATCACCACCGCGCGCTCGGTCCCGCCGGGCTCGCGGCAGAGCATGACGTTCTCGGGCTTGAGATCGCGGTGGATGATGCGGAGCTGGTGGGCCACCTGCAGCCCGGCCGCAATGTCTCGAACGAAGGGGACGGCCTCGGCGAGCGGAATGTGTCCCAGACGGTGCGTCCGGTCGCAGAGCAGCTCACCTTCCACGAACGGCATCACGACGTACACCATCCCCGTGTCCGTCTCCCCCAGCCTGATGATGTGACAGACGTTAGGGTGCGCGAGCCGTCCCGCGAGCGATGCCTCGCGCCTCAATCGCGCGAGAGAGTTCCGGTCGGCCGCGAGTGCCGGCGAGAGAATCTTGATCGCGACGCGCTCCTTCGTCTTCATGTCGTGCGCCAGATACACGAAGGACATGCCCCCCTCGCCGACCTTTCGCTCGATGCGGTACCGCGCATCGAGAATTCGTCCGGCCAACGTGGCCGTCGTCGGCGGCTCGCCGGGCGTCCCGGATTTCACGCCTCCGAATTGCGGCCACTCGGCGCTGCGACCCGTCGGGGAGCGGGGCTCCTCCACGAGCGCGACCCCGTCGCGCGCGCAAACGCGTGCATCGCCCTCGTAGAGGGTGCCGCATCGCGGGCAGCGCATCGTCACGCGCGCACCTTGTTTCGTCCTTCCGCCTTGGCGCGGTAGAGGGCGTCGTCCGCATGCGAGATGAGATCGTCCGTCGTCTCGATGCTCGGCGACGGGAACGTCGCCACCCCGATGCTCACCGTCAGGCTCAGCGGCTCCTCCCCTTCGGCACCGGCGATGCGGTGCTCGGCGATCCGCTGCCGCACCCGCTCGGCGAACGCGACCGCGCCTTCCTCGGCCGTCTCGGGAAGGACGACCACGAACTCCTCCCCGCCATAGCGAGCGACGATGTCGACCGTACGAACCTCCCGCTGAATGATCATCGACACTTCGCGCAATACATCGTCGCCGACGAGATGACCGTGCGTGTCGTTGACCCGCTTGAAGTGGTCGAGGTCGATCATGAGCAGCGTGAGCACCAGCCCGTATCGCCGAGCGCGCTCCATCTCCTCATCGAGTCGGTCCACGAGCGCGCGGCGGTTGAGCGTGAGCGTGAGCGGGTCGGTGATCGCCAGCATCTCGAGCCGCGCCTTGTCGGCCTTGGTCCGCTCGATGACGCGCGCCTTCTCGATGGCGGCGACGGCCGCCTTGATGACGGCATCGGCGAACTCCACGTCGTCGCGGCGCAACGGCGTCTCGTGGCGCGTCGTGCGGAGAAAGAACACGCCCGCGAGCTGTCGGTCAATGTGGAACGGAAGCGCGATCACCGAGCGAATCGACACCACTGTGCCGCTGCGATCCCAGTCGCGCCGCACGTCCTCGTAGAGGGGACTCGTCAGCACATCCTCGATGAGCACCGGTTCGCCGCGATCCAGCGCGGTGCGAATCTCCGGATACCGGTCGAGCCGGATCTCGAAGTCCCGCAGCTGAGGGTTCTCGTACGCCGTCGCGACGAGGCCGACGATATCGCCCGGATGCGCGAACACGAGTGAACAGTGCGACAGATTCAGCGCGCGCGCCACCCGCCTGACGAGGATGTGATAGATCTCGTCGGGCGACAGATCCCCCGTCACCTCGTGCAGGATGTCCACGAGCTGCCGCCGGCTCTCCGCTTCGTCGCGCGCACGCTGGAGCTGCACCTCCGTGAGCTGCAGCTCCTTGCGAGTGCGGGTGAGCGCTTCTCGCGAGCGCAGCTGTGCCTGAATGCGCGCGAGCAGCTCTCGCACGCGGAACGGCTTGGCGACGAAATCGGAGGCGCCGAGCCCGAGCGTGCGAACCGCGGCCTCCTCGGGCGGCATGGCCGAGATCATCAACACCGGGAGGTCGCGCCACCGCTCGTCGCTGCGGATGCGCTCGAGCACCTCGAAGCCATTGAGGTCGGGCATCATGATGTCGAGCAGCACCAGGTCCGGGATCGACGACTCGAGCTGCTCGAGGAGCAGACGCGAGCCGGGTACCGCGACGACGTCGTACCCGTGCTCCTTGAGAATCCAGGAGACGGTCTTCAGGAGCGCCTCGTCGTCGTCGACGACGACGATTCTCGGCTTAGCGATCGCCGAGGAGGTCACGCAGGCCCGTCCACTCGATGTTGCCACCGCTGAGCACGCACACGGTGTCGCCACTGGCGCGGACCACCCCGGCCTGCCACGCCGCGAACGTGATCGCCCCGCTCGGCTCCGCGACGATCTTGGCGCGATCGAGCAGCCACCGCATCGCTTCGCGAAGCGCCTCGTCAGGCACGGTGACGACGTCGTCGAGATATGCCTGATGGTGCGCGAAATTCAGCGTGCCGATCTGCACGGCGAGCAGGCCATCCGCGAGTGAGCTCGAGTGCTCGAGGAGAACGGGACGTCCCGCCGCGCGGGCTCGTGACAGCTTGGGCGCCCCGGCCGGCTCGACGCCAATCACGCGCGCCGACGGCACGAGCGACTTGACGGCGGTCGCCACCCCGGCGCTGAGCCCGCCGCCGCCGACCGGAACGATCACCGTGCGAACGCCCGGAAGATCCTCGGCGATCTCGAGCCCAGCCGTCCCCTGCCCGGCGATGATCACCGGATCATCGTAGGGAGGAACGAGCGTCATCCCCCGCGCTTCCACCAGCTCGACCGCGCGATCCATCCGGTCCTTGGTCGTCGTGCCGGCGAGAACGACCGTCGCGCCTAACCGCTCCGCACCGGCACGCTTTGCCGGCGTCACCGTCGTCGGCATCACCACCGTCGCGCGCACGCCAAACAGCTGCGCGGCGGCGGCGACGGCTTGCGCGTGATTACCCGACGATGGCGCGATGACTCCGCGTGCGCGGGCCTCCGGCGTCAACCGCGAGAGGAAGGTGTACGCGCCGCGGAACTTGAATGCCCCGGTGCGCTGGAGCATTTCCGGCTTGAGCCACACCCGGGTGTCGCGGTCGATCTCTTCGGCGAGGAGAAGCGGGGTGCGGACGGCGACTCCACGAAGCCGGCTCGCGGCGTCGCGGATGTCGGCGAGAGGAACGAGCGTCTGGGGGGCGGCACTAATGGACATGGGGAGAGCAGCAGATGAGGAACGAGCAACGAGGACTGAGGAATTCGATTGAACCGGGCGCGTGCAGGACTAGTTCAACGACTTCCTCAGTCCTCAATCCTCGTTCCTCACGTTGGGAAAATAGCGAACTCCGCGGCGACGATGGAGGACGGCGTGTATTCGGGTGGGAGGTGCTACGGCGCTACGTCGCTCGCATATCCAACGGTCGCCAGCCGTTTCCCCGACATCTCGTACGCGAACGCCGGCATGTCGCTCACACCGGTCACGTCGATCCACGCGTTGTAGAACCGGAACAGGGCGTGGACGGTGATCGCGTCGTAGAGCGCCGCTTCCGACCACCCGGCCGACCGAACGGCGTCGATGTCGCTCTGGCGAATCGAGGTCGAATCGGCGTTCGCCTTGCGAATGAAGGCGTACAGGGCGCGGTCCTTCTCCGACACCGGCGCTGTCTCGATGTTGTCGAGAACCGCTTCCACCAGCGCGCGATCCCCGAGCAGCTCCGCCGCGACCGCGGCGTGGGAGCCCGTTCAAAACGGACATGCGTTCAGCTTCGACGTGAGCGCCGCGATCAGCTCACGCTGGCCAGGAGACAGGCAGGACGGGCCCCGCATGACCTCCTGCGTGAAGCGCGACAGATGGTCTGTCCACCGCTGTTTGAAGGCGAACAGGTGCATGATCTGGGGGATCGGCACTCCGACCTCTCGCATCGTCGCGAAGGTGGCACCGCGGGGCCCTGACGGCTCGTACGTCTCGACTTCCTGGAGAAACATCGGCTTCATCGCCTCTTCCTCGCGCTCATCGCATGGGACCCCAAAGTGCCGTCGCGTCTCGCCGCGCACAAGCCACCATTCTTTGCTTGACAGGCGATGCCGCGCCCCGCACGTTGGGTCCCACCCATCCCTTGACCTCGGCGCCAAGGAGGCCGGAGATCCCCACCGACATCACTCGTCGCGAAGCGCTGCGCCGGGCTGCCCTGCTGCTCGGCGGCACCCTCTCCGCACCGACGATCGCCGCGGTGCTCGCGGGATGCGGCGACCGGCAAGGTCCGGCGACCGCGGCCTGGACGCCGCGCACGCTGACTCCCGAGCAGAACGCGCTCATCGTCGCCATCGCCGGGACCATCATTCCGGAAACGGAGACGCCTGGCGCCGGAGCCGCCCAGGTCGATCGATTCGTCGACACGATGCTGACCGATCACTTCGCGGCCGACGACAAGGAGCGCTTTCTCTCGGGGCTCGCGCGACTCGACGCGCGCACGCGCCGCAGGCACCAGAAGGCGTTCACCGACCTGACGCCCTCCGAGCAAACGGCGATCATCACCGAGATGGATCGCCTCGCGTTCCAGGAGCCGATGATCGCCGGCCGCGAGCCTGCCGGCACGCCCGTCTCGCCTCGCTCCCAGGAATCCGACGTGCAGGTGGGCCAGGGTGTCGGTCAGACACCGGCTGACGCGGCCGCCGAGCCGCCGGATCCCGCTGATGTGGGACCGGAGAGCTTCTTCAGGATGATGAAAGAGCTCGCCGTCGTCGGCTATTACACGTCCGAGGTCGGGCAGACGCAGGAGCTTCGCGTCAACCCGATGAAACCCTACCGCGATATCCCGTACACGCCCGGCACCCCGACCTGGGCCTAACGGGGAACGGGCGCGGTCACCTCCGAGCGAGTGGTCATGCTTCTTCAGCAGCGTGAGGAATACGACGCGATCGTCGTCGGCTCCGGAATCAGCGGCGGATGGGCCGCCAAGGAGCTGTGCGAGAAAGGCCTTCGCACGCTCGTGCTCGAGCGCGGGCGCAACGTGGAGCATCAGAAGGACTACATCACCGAGCACAAGCGGGATTACGAGTTCCCGATGCGCCAGCGGCGAATCACGCCCGAGAGCCCGCTCGCGAAGGATTACCAGGTACAGGCGCGCACCGGCCAGTTCGTGGAGGCTGGCGTTCATTTCTTCATCAAGGACGCCGAGCATCCTTACATAGAAGAGAAGCCCTATACCTGGATCCAGGGAAACCAGGTCGGGGGCCGTTCATTGATCTGGGGCCGTCAGACATATCGGTGGAGCGATCTCGACTTCACGGCGAACCTCCGCGATGGGCACGGAGTCGACTGGCCAATCCGCTACAAGGACGTCGAGCCGTGGTACAGCTACGTCGAGCGATTCGCCGGCATCACCGGTGAGAAGCTCGGCCTGGCGCACCTCCCGGACGGCGAGTTCCAGAAGCCGATGGAGCTGAACGCGGCCGAGCAGTATGTGAAGGCGGGAATCGAGAAGGCGTTTCCCGGCCGGCATCTCACCATCGGGCGATGCGCCGTGCTGACCGAGCCGATCGGCGACCGGCAGCCGTGCCACTATTGCGGGCCCTGCTACCGGGGATGCTCCACCGGCTCGTACTTCTCGAGCCAGTCCTCGACACTCCCCGCCGCACGGAAGACCGGGAAGCTGACCCTGCGCCCGAACAGCCTCGTGCACAGCGTGCTCTACGACGAGTCAAGGGATCGCGCGACTGGTGTGCGCTTCGTGGACACCGGTACCGGCGAGTTTCACGATGTGTACGCCACCGTCATCTTCCTCTGCGCGTCCACGCTGAACACGACGCGCATCCTCCTCAACTCGAAGTCGTCCCGCTTCCCCGAGGGGCTCGGGAACTCCAGCGGCGTCGTCGGGCGCTACCTGATGGACCATCACTTCATGGTCGGGGGCGCCGGCGAGGTGCCCGGATTGATGGACCGCTACTACGAAGGAAATCGGCCTAACGGGTTCTACATTCCGCGGTTCCGCAATCTGCGCGGCCCGGCCTCGGACCGGCTCAAGTTCGTGCGCGGCTACGGGTACCAGGGCGGCGCCGGTCGCGGCGGCTGGAACCGGGGGATCGGTGAGCCCGGCATCGGCGTCGAGCTGAAGAAGAAGCTCCACGACCCGGGACCGTGGCGTGTGAGCATGTTGGCGTTCGGAGAGGCGCTTCCCGACAAGGACAATCGCGCCTGGCTCGACTCGCAGCAGACCGACACGTGGGGCATCCCGCTCCTCCGCATCAGCAGCCAATGGACGTCGAATGAGCTCGCCATGCGGGAAGACATGAGGGCGCAGGCCGGCGAGATGCTGGAGGCGGCCGGGGTGCGGAACGTGAATACGTTCGACCGGCACAAGGAGGGCGATCTCGGCGCCGAGCCTGGCCTCGGCATTCACGAGATGGGCACCGCCCGAATGGGGCGTGACCCCAGGACGTCGGCGCTCAACGACAACAACCAGCTGCACGATGTGCCTAACGTCTATGTCACCGACGGCGCCTGCATGACCAGCTCGGCGTGCCAGAACCCGTCGATCACGTACATGGCGCTCACCGCGCGTGCGGTCGACCATGCGGTGCGCGAGCTCAACCGCCGAAACCTCTGAGGTTCCGCGTATGAACCGGCGTCGATTTCTCGAGGCGAGTGCGAGCGCGGCCGCGTGGTGTGCGGCGACGTCCTGCCGCGCGGCGGTCGCCGAGGCCGCGGGGCCGGCGGCGCAATTCAAGCACTCGGTGTGCCGCTGGCCGTACCGGCAAATGTCGGTCGAGGAAGTCTCCCGAATGGCGCGGGAGCTCGGGCTCGACTCGGTCGAGCTGCTCGAGCCTGACGAGTGGGCCATCGCGCGAACCCATGGGCTGAAATGCGCGGTGGGATACGCGACGGTCCCTGATCCGCGCACGCGTCTCACCAAGGGCTTCAATCGAACCGAGAATCACGCCTGGCTCATCCCGGCGTACGAGCGAACGATCCCGCTCGCCGCCGCGGCCGGCGTGCCCAACCTCATTTGCTTCTCGGGCAACCGTGAAGGGCAGAACGACGAGGAAGGGCTCGAGGTGTGTGCTCGAGGCCTGAAGGCACTGCTCCCGGCGGCCGAGCGTCACGGCGTGACGATCTGCATGGAACTATTGAACTCCAAGGTGGATCATGCCGATTACCAGTGCGACCGGACGCCGTGGGGAGTCGCACTCGTCAAGCGCATCGGATCGGAGCGCTTCAAGCTGCTCTATGACATCTACCATATGCAGATCATGGAAGGTGACGTGATCCGCACGGTCCGGGACAATCACCAGTACATCGCGCACTTTCACACCGCCGGCGTGCCTGGCCGTCACGAGATCGATGCGTCGCAGGAGCTGAACTATCCCGCGATCATGCGCGCGATCGCCGAGACCGGATTCACCGGCTATGTTGCGCAGGAGTTCATTCCGACACGCGACCCGCGAACATCGCTCGCGGAGGCCGTCAAGATCTGTCGCGTGTAGCGTCCACCCTGACGTCTCTCTTTCCCCGCCGTCCATGATGATGGGATACTCGTCCCGCCGATTCTTTCGCAAAGGCTGCCTCGGCGTGTTCTCGCTCGCCCTTCTCGCCTTCGCCGCGTGCGGCGACGCTGCCGACGAACAGGCAGGTGGCGACACTACTCCCGCGTCCCAAGCGTCCGACTTGCGTCGCGCCGAAGGCACCGCGGGGTCCCCCGGCGAAGCTACTGCTGGCGGCGAGGTGCCGCTCACGATCGAGATCGAATCGGGCAGCGATCGCGCCGCGCTCAGCGGCACCGGGAAGTGCACGCACACGAGCGAGGGATGGATTTACGGGGCGCCCGCGGCCCTCTGGCAGGTCGAGGATTCGGACGTGGACAAGAAAGTGTACGCGACGCTTACCGTGTGGCGCCCAAAATCCGGCGGGCCTGACCAGTTCACGATGGCACTCACGACGGATGGCCGTCAGCACGCCATCAACACCGTGAAGGGCGGTGAGCTAGTCGGGAGCGGTACCGTCGAGGTTCATCCGACGGGACAGGGCGCCCATTTTGTCGTGGCGGGGACCGACGGAGACGGCCGTTCCGTTCGCGCGACGTTTCAGTGTGAGCGCTTCACCGAGCATGTCGCCGAGGGCGGCTGACCTTACTCAGTGCTTGCCCCCCGCCCGAGTGCCGACGATCGGCAAGTAGCGGGAGATCAACTCGAGCACGGCGGCGACCACCCGGGACAATTCGTCCTCGCTGAGTCGGAGACGGAGCGGGACGGCCTGTACACTTTGCCTCAACGGCTCCGCGAGGTCGGTGAGCCCATCGGGAGAAGCACCCGGTTGGTCGGCGACTGAATCGGGATGGTGTGACGCGCCATTCGGGTTCGGCGGGGCCGTCAGAAATGGCGAGCTCAAGGACGCCATGTACACGCCAACTCCGTCGCCCAGCGCCTGCAGCATCTTCGGCGCGTGGGCCGCACCATTCCCGTCTGGCCGTACGAAGGAGGGCAAAGTCTCCCCGTCCGACATCCCACCGGGCATTCCGCTCTGATTGTCGTCGCTAGGCATGCTGGCGCCGTCCACTGTGAAATACGGGTCTCATTCCACTTTGCCCGGTTGTGTCATCACCGGTCGCGGGTACCGGCGAGGTCGCCCAGCTTCGAATGGGACCGGAATCGGTCTGGACCGGCGGAGGCAGTACCGCCGTCGCCGCTCGCAATGCACCTCCCGTACTAGGGGTGCCATCGTGAGGCAGGATTGCGAAACATCATTGTGCGACATTGCCTTACGCGCTCGGCCGTCGATCGACGAGCGAAAATTTCCGCGGCAATGTTGCGACGCTGTCACACAGATTGGATGATCGCGCCACACTAATCCGGTCGTGCTCGGCGCGGCGAAGCTCCACTCCCACGCGGCTTTTCTGACGACGAAAGCCAGCATCGGGTGCGCGCGACGGCGACTCGCGATGTCGAGCGAAACGCGCCCGGCTGGGTCACGAGGGTTGTACGTGGTACATACTTCGGTGGTGTCGTGGAGGCGCAACAGGTACGCCGCGAACTGCGGCAACAGTAGCCCCCGAGGCCCTCGGCCCACGCACGCCATCGAGGCCGCAATAGTCACCGTGGCAACGACTTGCCGTAACGCTCCGGAGTGGCGGATGTGTGGCACGAATCGGGATATGCGCAGCGAGCGTTCGCACCGGGCTAGCGCGACGTCGCGCCCGCTCGACGTGCTCGTCGCGTTCGCCAATGAGGAGCGAGAAAGTGTCCGTCAGCAGGAATCTGGGAGCCTCCGCGGGTGCAATCACCACATCCGGCCAGGTGTTCACCGGCGCGCTCTCACCGGGCGGTGCGGCTCGGGTACGTACCGGTTGCGATGCGGCACCGACCGTCAGAGAGGCATCTCCATCGGAAGTCGCGCTGTGGGACGAGCTCGTCACGCGATTCGATGGGTACGGACTGGTCCACAAGCTGGCGTGGATCCGATCGCTGGAAGCCTCTGGTCTTGGAAAGCCGCTCTTCCTCGTGTTCGAGCGAGAGAGGCAGGTCGTCGGCTGTCTACCGGGCTTGCTCGTGCGCGTGGGCCCGTTACGGATCTTCGGCTCACCGCTCCCGGGATGGCAGTCGGCGGGGATGGGACCCGTGTTCGACGCCGCGCGTGTGTCCGCGGCCGAGCTCACCGCTGCGCTCGTCGCCTTCCTCGAGCGGCACCATGGCGTCCACCACATCGAGCTGATGAGCAGCGCGCTCGACCACGGTGCAATGCGAGCCGCGGGCTTCACCGGAAGTCCGGTGCCGACCTTTCGCTGCCCGTTGTTCGCCGACGAGAAAGCGCAGCGCAAGGCGCTCAAGGACAGCGCGCGCCGCAACATCCGGCGGGCCGTCGGCCTCGGGCTCGTCGTGCGTTTCGAGGAAGATGAAAGCTTCGTGGACGAGCACTACGACCAGGTGTGCGAGGTGTTCGTTCGCGGAGGCCATTCGGTTCCGTTCCGGAAACGCCGAGCCCTCGAGTATTTCCGTCACCTGCGAGCGTCGGGAAACCTGATCGCCGCCGCCGTCTACCTCCCGACGGGCGAGTGCATCGCGACGAGTACGTTCGCCGTCGAGGGGAAAGAGCTTCTCCTGTGGAACTGGACCCACCGAACGCGCTATCGCTGGTACCGTCCCACCGAGCTGATGACCTGGACCGTAATGCGGCGTGCCACAGAAATGGGGTGCACCACTTTCGACATGATGGGGCGCGGCGACTTCAAGGCGCGGTTCGGCGCACAGCTCGACGAATCGAAGTATCGATGGGTGCGAAGCCGATACGCGTGGGTTGGCTGGCTCCGTGATACCGCCGCGATCGCCTTCGCCTCACAGCAGGCGGTCCGCGGACGGTTCGCGAAGGGCATGCAGACGCTCCGCTCGAAGCTCTCGCGGCAGGCACCCGCGGGGGGCACCGACGCGGCCCACATCGAGACTGGAAAAGAGTCATGAGTGCGTCCGCTGTTATCACGCCCGCCTCGCCGGCGCGGTCGTCGATCGGAACGCCCTCGGCGCAGGCTTCACCGCGCGCTCCCCTTCGCGTGCTGATGGTGACCAGCGACTATCCAGTCGACGGAAGACCACGCACCACGCATTTCATCAAGCGTCAGGCGGAGTTTCTCCGAGCCGCGGGGGTGGACGTCGAGGTCTTTCCCTTCGACGGCAGTAAGAAGGTCCTCAATTACGTTCGAGCGTGGCGGAAGCTCCAGCGCCATCTGCGGAGCCACCGATACGATCTGATTCATGCGCAGTTCGGTCAGAGCGGAATCCTGACCTTTCCAAAGCGCCTTCCGCTCGTGGTAACCCTCCGCGGCAGTGACATCCTCGGAATCGTCGACGACGCCAGCGGACGATACACGATGAAAGGGCGCATCCTGCAGGCGCTCTCGCGCCTGGTCGCGCGCCGGGCGGATGCCGTCATTCTCGTCTCGGATCACATGCGAGAAGTCGTCGGCCGGACGGAGTCCCTGCACGTGATTCCATCCGGACTCGATCTCGAGCTCTTCCGTCCGCTTCCCAGGGAGGAGGCCCGTGAGCGACTCGGACTCTCGCCCATCAAGCGTCTCGTTCTGTTCGTCGGACGACCGAACCAGGCACGGAAGCGCTACGAGCTCGCCAGGCAGGCGGTGGAAGTCCTCAATGACACCCTGCCGGCTGAGCTGGTGGTCGCGTGGAAGATCCAGCACGCGGATGTCCCGTACTACATGGCGGCGTGCGACGTGATGGTCTTCACGTCAATGCAGGAGGGGTCGCCTAACGTCGTCAAGGAAGCGCTCGCCTGTAACCTGCCCGTCGTGTCGGTTGCGGTCGGCGACGTCGAAACGCGACTCGCCGGCATCGAGGGGTGCGAGATCTGTCGCGACGAGAGTCCCGAGGCAATCGCCGCGGCGCTCGAGCGCGTGCTCCGGCGAGGAGGCCGGATCAACGGCCGGGCGACCGTGGAGCATCTCGATGAGACGCTCCTCACCCAGAAAGTCATCGCGATCTACGAGGGCGCCGTGCGCCCGCGTGCCGGAAGCGGACGACGCTCAACGTGAGCGTACGGCGCCGGCATCGTTCACGATTCCAATGAGAGAGCTGGTCACCATGGCATCACCACGGCGTGTTCTCATCCTCGACGGCCACTCCAATCAGGCCCTCGCCTGCGTGCGCTCGCTCGGCCGTGGCGGTTACGAGGTGCTCGTCGCGAGTCACCGTCGCTGGCCGCTTGGCGCCTGGTCGCGCTACTGCGTCGGTCAGTATCGCCTGCGCTCGCAGACCGTCGAGGGATTCGCGGCCCTTCGCGCCTGGGCGCGTGAGCAGCGGGTGAACATCGTCGTCCCGCTGCTCGAAGGGGCGTGTCTGCTGCTGAACCGGGCGCGCTCGGAGTGGGAGGGGATGGGAATCACCGTCGCCTGCGGGCCCGATGAGATGCTCAATAGAGCGTTCAACAAGGCCGAGACGTTGCGGTTCGCCGAGTCCTGCGGTGTCAGCATCCCACCGACACGATACCCGACGTCTCTCGAGGAGGCCCGCGCCGCGGTCGCGGAGCTCGGACTGCCGTGCGTCGTCAAGCCGCGCGCATCCGACATCTGGAAGGACAACAGGGTCACTCACGCGAACGGTATCGGCCTCGTGAACGACCTCACGTCGCTCGACAAGATCGTGCTGTCTCGCGTGCACGATGGTGAATGGCCGCTCATTCAGGGGTTCGTGCCGGGGCACACGGCCGGTGCGTTCGCTCTCTGTGATCACGGGCGGGTCGTCGCCTGGTTCGCGCACGAGAGCCTTCGGGACGTGCGCCCGCTCGCCTCACCAAGCTGCCTGCGCCGCTCCATCCGACTGGCCGACCGGCTTCGCGAGCCAGCCGAACGCCTGCTTGCCGCGATGGAATGGAATGGGCCGGCGATGGTCGAGTTCCGCGACGACGGGGTGAACGCGCCCTGTCTCATGGAAGTAAATGGCCGCTTCTGGCACTCGCTCGAGCTGGCCGTCGCGGCGGGCGCCGACTTTCCACTTTGGTGGATTCGCCTGTTGGAAGGCCTGCCGCTCGATTCGTCGAGGGACTACCGCGAAGGAATCGCGGTCCGCTGGCTTTGGGGTGACGTCAAGCGCTGCATCTACACCCTCAAGGGGCCACCCGCCGGCTACCCGGCTCCGCGGCTGACGCTATGGCGGGGAATGCGCGAGCTGCTTGGCCCGCAGCCACCAAACACGCGTCTCGAGATGTATCAGCGTAACGATCCGCTCCCGGCTGTTGGCGAGTGGGTCGAAGGAATTCGCGCCGTTGTCTCCAACAGCCTGGCCCGCTGAGCCGTTGCGTTCGCGAACGGGCTTTGCCGCGATTTCGCAGCAGAGCATGTGGTAGCGGCGCAACAGAACAGATGCGGAAGCGCATCAATCGCGTAATGCGGCAGGCGCTCGAGCGCGAGGAGCCGCTCGCAATCGGTTGCGTGACGCTGAGTTAGACCGCCCCGGACGCGGCATTCCACGGCGGCGGGCGGGCACGAAAAACGATACAGAGCGGGTGTCTCGCGAGGCGCTCTCGACCCGTGAGGCTTACTCGCGCTGACATCCCAGAGCATTCGACATCCATGAAACTCGTTCGGGCATGCGTGGCTTCACTCGCGCTCTTGATGAGCGCCGCGATCGCCTCTCCCACGCTCGCCCAGTCCGGTGCAGGCGATAACGCGGTACTGCTGCGGCCGGGCGATGCCGTCCGAATCACAGTCTGGCGAAAGCCCGAGCTCACCGGCGAGTTCGTCGTCGCCGCGGACGGCTCACTGACGCATCCGCTGTATCGCACCGTCCGCGTTACTGGTGTGCCGTTGTCGGCCATCGAACAACGGGTTCAGACTTTCCTCGCCCGGTTCGAGGAGAACCCGCAGTTCGTCGTCGAGCCGCTGCTCCGAGTCGCCGTCGGCGGCGAGGTCGCACGGCCGAACCTCTACAACCTGCGCCCGGAGACATCCATCGCGCAGGCCGTCGCACTCGCAGGCGGCGCCACCGAGCGGGGACGCGCCGACCAGGTGCATTTGTTTCGTGACGGCACGCGGCGCGTCCTCGACCTCACGAATCCCAACTCCGACGAGGGCCGTCAGCCCATTCGATCCGGCGATGAGATCATCGTCGCGCG
>DASRHU010000099.1:0-12585 GCA_035650335.1 Gemmatimonadaceae bacterium
AAGGCCGTCGGCCTCCATGCGGTCGATCAACTGCGTCATGTTCGACCGCACACAGCTCTGGCGCGAGGCGATCTCACTGAGCGGCAGCGACTCGCCGGCGTCAGCGAGCAGCGAGACGACCTTGAACTTCGCCATCGACAGACCGACACGGGCGAGCGCGGTCTCCAGGCGATGCTCGAGCGCGTGAGCCGCCTGGAGAAGGGGGAACATCACCGGTTGGCTCTCAATGACTGGACGGTTCATGCCTGAACTAAACATCAGGCGGGCTGCAGAGTCAAGGCTATGTAATGACGATAGACACAACGAGGAACGAGGACGAAGGACCGAGGAAAGTGACTGGAGTGGTTGCACCCAATCACTTTCCTCGGTCCTTCGTCCTCGTTCCTCGTTGCCGTTCCAGCTACTTGATCGCGAACTCCTTCCGTTGGGCTTCCGATCCGTTGAGCAAGACGATCAACGTGTAGTTCCCCTTCGGCAGCCCACCCGCCTGCGCGATGTGGAACTCCGTGTTGGTCTCGCCCGTCGGTGAAATCGTCTCGGTGCGCTCGTCCACGACCTGCCCGTCCTGATAGGTCCACCGCGCCGTGAGCGTCGCATTGTCGGCCGATCCTCTGGTGCGGATCGACGCGTAGATCGTGTCGCGCTGAGCGAAGTCGTCCGTCTCGTCACGAATCGTCTTGTCGCTCTGAATCCCCTTGCCCAGATCGACTTCAGCGACCTCGAGCGACGGCGCCTCGGCGACTGCGCCGCCCGAGGTGGTAGTGCTCGCGTCGTCCGCGCGGTCCTTGCACGCAGACGCGGTCAGCGCGAGCGCGAAGCACGCTCCTGTCAGCAGGGTGCTGCTCAGCGTTCTCCTCATGGATTGGTTCCTCACTTCTCAGCGGGGATGGTGAGCACCTGACCCGGATAGATCAGGTCGGGATCCTTGATCTGATCGCGATTCGCTTCGTAGATCTGCCGCCACTTCTGCGCGTCGCCGTACTCACGCTTCGCGATTCTCGAGAGGCTGTCGCCAGCGACGACGGTGTAGCTGCGCACTTCCACATCCGTGCGAGGTGCTGTGCTGGAGCTTCCGCCCTGAACGTTGGAGAAGTCGGCCTTTGGCTTGTCGGCGCGCTTCTCCTCCTTGGGGTCCTTGTCGAAGAGTCCCATTTTTCTCGCTCCCGTGGTTCGTAGCCAGCTTTCCACTGTGGACACGACGTCACCCACAGCCACCTTTTTCGTGGCATTATGCGTACCCGTCGAGCGACGGCCGCGGGACGGGTTCCGACTGCAAGGACAGACTCCGGGAGCATCGGCCGGTGACCGGCATCACCATGGCGCACCGGTTATGCTTCGAGGACCATCTGCGTGCCCCACCAAGGTGAAGACGGTTTCGGCGGCTGGCGACCTTCGAGGGTGCGAGGCCGTCGGGGGTATCGAGCGTGTCGAGGAGGCGTAATGCGAGGACGCGATCGGACTGTGGCACTGGCGATGCTTGCCGTTGTCGGGTGCTCGCCGGCGGCTGACGGTGGCGCGACCGTCGAGTCGGCAGCCGGCGCGATTGGCATTGCGTCATCGGCCGAGTCGCCGGCGCTCGTGGGAGGCCGCTACGTCGTCGCAGCGACGGGAAACGAGGTTCGCTACCGCGTGCGGGAGCAGCTCGTCGGCTTCGACCTACCTAACGACGCGATCGGGAAGAGCGCGCAGATTATCGGGGGGATCACGCTGGACGACAGCGGGCGCGTCGTGCGGGAGGCCTCGAGGTTCACCGTGGACGCGGCGACGTTCGTCAGCGACCGGGACCGGCGAGACAACTACGTGCGGGGGCGACTCCTGACCGCCGCGCAACATCCGACGATCGAGCTCGTTCCCACCGCGCTGCGCGGTCTGGCGATGCCGCCATCTGGGTCCGCGACCTTTCAGCTCGTCGGTGATCTGACGGTGCGAGGTGTGACGCGGCCAACGACGTGGAGCGTGACCGCGCAGCTCGAGGACGAAGCCGTCACGGGTAGCGCGTCGACGCGCTTCGCCTTCACCGACTTCGAGATGGAGAAGCCACGGGTTCGCTCGGTGTTGAGCGTCGCGGATACGATCGCGCTCGAATACGACTTCAACCTCGTTAGGGAAGCGCCCTCGCCCTAGGTCAGAAAAGAGTTAAAACTCGAGCGCGAACATGGCGGGCGCCCGAGCCGCGAGGTACCCGTGGTCCAACTCCGTCTGGAGCAACTCCGTGCGCTACCGACTCGTCGGGTTCGCCCTCCTGCTCGCGCCTGGCCCGCTTCTGTCGCAAGCTGCCGGCCGCTTTCCTCCCGACTCCCTGATCAACGTGCAGGTCATTCCTCGCACGACGCCGGTCATGGAGGTCATTGGCGCCATGCGAAACGCGACGGTCGCCCTGGGCGTGCGATGCCATTTTTGCCATGTGGGTGACGAAGGGATGCCGCTCGAGCGATACGATTTCGCCAGCGATGAGAAGCGCACCAAGCTGATCGCGCGCCAGATGATGCGGATGGTGCAGGAGATCAATCGCCGCCTCGACACGATTCCGGGGCGGCCGGCGGACGGAATCGAGGTCAGTTGTGCGACCTGTCATCGCGGTGTGAGCAAGCCGCAGCCGTTGGCGACGTTGATCGCCAACACGGCCATGGTCGCCGGTCGCGACTCGGCGGTCCACGCGTACCGTGCGCTACGCGAGCGTTACTACGGGCGTGACGCCTATGACTTCGGGGAGGGCTCGCTCAACGCGGCGGCACTCCGACTCGGACGCGCTGGGAAATACGAGGATGCGTTCGCGCTCCTCGCGCTCAACGAGGAGATGTTCCCGAAATCGTCGGGGACGTACGTCTTTCGCGGCAACATCAGCCTCATGAAGGGAGACACGACCGCCGCGGAAGCGGCCTTTCGCGAGGCGCTGAGGCGCGATCCGTCCAACGGTGAAGCGCGCGGGCGGCTTCGCGCCATTGGGCGTCAGCCCTAGCGCGAACGTCGATCGCCACCGTCCGCGGAAACACGCGGTTCACCACACCGCGCGCAACGTACGCCGCAAGCGGCCCGAGAAATGCCTGAAGGCCGCATACATTCTCGGAGACCGCCCGCCGAAGGGCGTTACGGACTACGCACGGACCAAATCTGTCATGGGACCCCTCTTCGAACGCGCGCCGGCACTGGCAGCCGACGTGGTAGACCTGGCGACGGCCGCTCTGTCGGCAGCGTGGCCGCGGAGTCTCGCCGCTCGAGAAGTCGAGCGGCTCGCCATTGACGGCTATGCCGTGGGCGAGCTCTGCGATGTCGATTTCTCGCTCTCCTTCGATTCCGCCGAATCGATCGATCTCGCGCTGGCTGCCGTCGCGCTGGAGGGCTTCACCGTTGGCGACCGCACGCAGGCGGGGCGCGGGTTCGTGACCGTGCGATGCGCGGTTCGGCTTCGCGCGTACGATCTCGTGCGAGCCACATCGAGGCTGAACCGCGCGGTGTGGCGCTACGGGGGGTTCGGAACGGTGATCGGGCCCGCGGAGCCGAGTGTCTTGCCGCCCGATTCCGCGGAGCACGCTGCGTAGAGCTCGATCGAGTTGTTCTCGCCGCGAACCTGAACGGCATAACCACAGAGGCACAGAGAGCACAGAGACGGGTCACGGCATACCCGCGTTTGCCCTGGCCCTCTGTGTGCTCTCTGTGCCTTTGTGCTGAATGCAGTTCGATCCGCCTAACGGGCACCGCGATAGACGACTCTCCAGATGCGCCCGCCCGCGTCATCGCTGATGTAGAGCGCTCCGTCACCGCCCACGGCGACGCCCGACGGGCGATGCGCCGCGCGATCGGGCGTCTTCTCGGCACCGGCGAAGCCGTCGGCGAACACCTCGAACGCGCCCGATGGATTTCCGCCTGAGAACGGGACGAATACGACGTTGTACCCGCCCTGCGGGCCGGGCGCGCGATTCCACGAGCCATGAAAGGCGATGAACGCCCCTGTGCGGTAACGTTCCGGAAACCGGTCGCCGGAATAGAACACCAGCCCGTTAGGCGCCCAGTGCGCGGGGAAGGTGACGACCGGCGCCTTCATCGAGGCGCAACGTCCAACCTCGGTGCCATTGCCGCCGTACTCGGGGGCCAGCACGAGCTGACGCTTCGTGTCGTCGTAGTAGCAGTACGGCCAGCCGTAATCTCCTCCCTGCTCGATCCGGAGCAACTCTTCCGCGGGCAGATTCTGTCCCTGCTCGGCCGTGTAGAGCTTTGGCCAGCTCTCGGCCAGTTGATCGCGCCCGTGCTGCGTGGCGTAGAGCGCGCCGTCAGGGGCGATGGCGATCCCAATCGCGTTCCGGATGCCGGTCGCGTATCGCTCGCTCGCCGAGAACGTTTGGCCGGTTCGATTGGCGTCGTACCGCCAGATGCCGGCACGCGTCCGCAGCTCCGTGCAGGGATCGTGACCGCGCGACTCCGGCGTCCGATCGCGGATCCCGCAGGCGTTCGACGCCGAGCCGGAATTCATGAACAACGCGCCGCTGGAATCGATCGCGAATGGATGCGGCGGGTGATCGCCAGTGAGCGGAAGGCGGTCGACGATCGTCGTCGGAGCGCCGCTGGGGGTCGGTCCTTCGCCCGACAGGTCGTAGCGAACGATCCGGTCTTTCACTTCGGCGTACAGCGCGCCGCGGTGGATGGCGATTCCGGTGCCTCCGGTGCCGCCGCTCTGCGCGCTGTCGCCAAAGCGCGCAACGATGTCCGCGACGCCGTCACCGTTCGTGTCTCGGAGCGCCACCAGGAAGCCCCCGCGCGGGATGGGCGCATCGCCGTAATACCGTCCGCTCCAGGTGTTGACGTAGACGGTCCCGTTAGGCGCGACAGCCATGTGACGCGCGTGGCCGAGGCTGTCGGCGAAGACGGTGGCGCAGAATCCGAGCGGCAGTGTGATGCCGCCGTTGTCGGATGGGCAGGCGGCCGACGTGTCGCCGCTCGCGCTCGCCCGCTCGCCGGCGGTGTCGCGACCGGTCTCGTCGGCGCTGGTGCATCCCGCGACCACGAACGTGCAGATGACCAGGGCTCGTCGTGTTGCGACCGCTGTATGGTCGGCCATGGCTCCAATCCCCCGCGCGTGAAAGTATGACAGGATCCGCACGCCAGACTCGTTCCAGCTCAGTTGCACCGGTGACGCACACGACGCACACTTCGGTCTCTTCGCTACCGTCCGCAAGGAGCTTCGTGATGCGATCCACCGGCCTGACCCGTCGAACGACTTTGCTCACGGTCCTCTTTATCGGGGCACCGTTCGTCATGCAGTGCAAGGCGCAACGGCCCCGGTCCGGCGGATCCGCCCAGCGTTCCCCGACTCCGGCCGCGATCGCCGCGAACATCTCGGTCGACACGATCGCCACCGGGCTGGAGCACCCGTGGGCGCTGGCGTTCCTTCCCGACGGCCGCATTCTCGTCACCGAGCGGCCGGGACGTCTGCGCATCGTCGAGCGAGATGGGCGTCTTTCGCCACCGCTCGCCGGCGTGCCGACCGTGCTCGCGAGCGGACAGGGCGGCCTGCTCGACGTGGCCATCGACCCGCGGTTCGATGAGAACCGCCTCGTCTATCTGACTTTCTCCGAGCCTGCCGATGATGGCACCTCCGGGACGGCAGCGGCGCGAGGCCGGCTCGGCGACGCCGGACTCGAGAACGTGCAGGTGATCTATCGACAGCAGCCGAAGGTGCGCAGCGGCGGACACTTCGGCTCGCGCCTCGTGTTCTCGCGCGATGGGAAGCTCTTCATCACGCAGGGCGACCGCCAGAGCGCGTCGTTTAGGCAACAGGCCCAGTCGCTATCGTCGGGCATCGGCAAGGTCATCCGCGTGAACGCCGACGGCACCATTCCGTCGGACAACCCGTTCGTCGGTCGCGACGGCGCGCGTTTGGAGATCTGGTCGTACGGGCACCGGAACATCCAGGCCGCTGCGCTGCATCCCGAGACTGGACAGCTGTGGACGGTCGAGCACGGCGCGCGCGGCGGCGACGAGCTCAACCATCCGGAAAGCGGAAAGAACTACGGATGGCCGACGATCACCTATGGCGTCGATTACTCCGGCGCGACGATCGGCGAGGGCACCGAGAAGACGGGGATGGAGCAACCCGTCTACTACTGGGATCCCGTCATCGCTCCGTCGGGAATGGTCTTCTACACGGGCGACCGGTACCCGGGCTGGCGAGGGAGCGTGTTCATCGGCTCGATGAATCCGGGAGCGCTCGTGAGGCTCACGCTCGACAACGGGCGCGTCACGAGCGAGGAACGGTATCTGGGAAATCTGCGCGCGCGCGTTCGCGACGTGCAGCAGGGACCGGACGGCCTTCTGTACATCGTCACCGACGCCGACAGCGGCAGCTTGCTGCGCGTCGTCCCTGGCCAGCGAAAGTGATGACCATGATACGCACCGGGCTGGCCGCCCTGGCCCTCAGCGTCGCCTCTCCGCCGCTGCTGGGGCAGAGCGCACTCCCGCCCGACTCCGTCATTCACGCGATTCTCCGCGATCGGGTGGCCGCGGATGACGCCGTGGGAATCGTCGTGGGACTCCTCGACGAGCGGGGACGACGGTTCGTGTCGCGCGGGCTGTCGAAGAAAGAAGGGAAGCCTCTCGACTCGCGGACGGTTTTCGAGATCGGGTCGATCACCAAGGTTTTCACGGGGCTCGCCCTGGCCGACATGGCAGGTCGTGGCGAGGTGCGCCTCGACGATCCCGTTGGCAGACACCTCCCGCCGACGGTTCGCGTGCCAACGCGCGGTGGTCGAGAGATCACGCTGGCCGACCTGGCGACCCACTCGTCGGGGCTGCCGCGTCTGCCATCGAACATGGCACCGTCGAGCCCCGCAAACCCCTACGCCGACTACACGGAACAGCAGCTCTACGACTTTCTCGGCGGCCACGAGCTGCGGCGCGACATCGGCGCACAATACGAGTATTCGAATCTCGGCGTCGGACTGCTCGGCCACGTGCTCGCGCGAGTCGCCCGGACGAGTTACGAGGATCTCGTCGTTCGCCGGATCGCCGGACCGTTGAAAATGCCGGATACCCGCATCACGCTGTCACCGTCGATGCGGTCGCGTGCAGCGAGCGGTCATGACGCGAATGGTGATTCGACCTCGATGTGGGACCTTCCGACGCTGGCGGGCGCCGGCGGCCTGCGCTCGACCGCGGAGGACATGCTGTCGTTTCTCGGGGCGCAGCTCGACCCGCCCGCACCGCTCGCCGATGCGATCCGCCTAACGCATGCGCGCCGGTTCGAAGCGCCCCAGCAGCGGCTCGGCATCGGTCTCGGATGGCACATCATCAAACCCGGTGACGCCGACATCATCTGGCATAACGGAGGTACCGGCGGATTTCACTCCTTCGTTGGCTTCAGCCCATCGCGCCGTGTGGCGGTGGTCGTGTTGACGAACTCGACCAGGAACATCGATGACATTGGCTTCCACCTCCTCGACGCGCGGATGCCGCTGCAGAAGCCGCCGGCCGCCCGCACCGAGGTCGCGTTGGACTCGACCGTGCTGGACCGGTACGTCGGCGAGTACGAGCTGGCTCCCACGTTCCGCATCGCTGTGACGCGGGAGGGGAACGCCCTCTTTGGACAGGCGACCGGTCAGCCCCGGTTCCGACTCTTCGCAGAATCGGAGACGAAGTTCTTTCTGAAGGTGGTGGACGCTCAGATCACGTTCGAGCGGCAACCAGACGGACGCGTCACGGGACTGATCCTCCATCAGAACGGCGGGAACGTACCGGGGAAGAAGATGCGCTAGCGCTCTGTGCGGCCGCTGGAACCCGCACGACGACGGAGGCCCACCCGCGACCGCGCACATCGGCATAGCGCATGTCGCTGATGCGGACGAGGATCTCGCTCGACTCCGACGGCTCGGCGGCAAAACGCGGGAAGCGCGACCAGGAGAGGAAGGCGGCGCCTTCGCGGGTCCGCGCGGCCGCGACGGCGAGCTCGCTCCCGCGCCCGCTGGGTGTCTCATCCGCCGGGTGGTAGCGGGCCGCTCCGCCTAACGTGAGCTCCCCCGTCTCGTAGCGATCGCCGTGGTCGCGCACGACGAGACGGCGAAACGGCGTCACGGGCACTGGGGACACCATGACGCGGTCCGCGGCATCACCACCAGCCTGGTCCTCGACAATGCCGCGCCCCACACGAGACGAGGCCGCCATCGCGAGCGCGTAGACGCTTACCGCGCCGACCGCGATTCGGGCGGGCGATGTCGATCTCCACAGGCGCGACGCGACGATGCCGACGAGAAGCGCCATCCACAGCCACGGGTCAATGATGAACAGCGCGTCTCCATAGAACCATCGGCCCGAGAAGGGCATGAGCAGGCGGACGCCGTAGGTGTTGAGCAGGTCGAGCAGCGGGTGGGACCAAACGCCGATCGCGCTGAGCACGATCAGCCATCGCCAATCCGCTCCAGCACGTCCGTCACGTTCGTTTCGAAGCCGTGCCAGACCGCGCATGCACGCCGCGAGTAGCAGTGGGAGCACGATCATGGCCAGCACGCCGTGCGTCCACCCTCGGCGGAACGCCAATGCGTCGACGCCATCACCGACGAGGTAGATCAACGCATCGACGTCGGGGAGGTTGGCAGCGATGGCGAGCGTAGTCGCGCCGAACGCCGTCTTGCGCCGGAGTCCGGACTCCGCGATCGCGAGGCCCGCGAGCGTATGCGCGAGGTTGTCCATGCGGTGAGTTGGGGGTGAGGCGTCGGCGGATCAAGCTAGCGGGCTGCACCCGTAATCGGGATCGCGGCCGAGGAGCTGCCGCTGCCCTACGCTTCTCCGGGTCTTCAGCGCAGAGGACAGGCAAGTGAAATCCGTGGTAGCGCTATTGGCATTGCCATTTCTGCGACCGAAAGCGGACCCGTGCGGTGAAGGGACGCCGAAGTCGCTCGCGGGGTGAGGCCGAACCGTCACGGCGCAAAACCGCGCCTTCGCCGCATGCGCCTTTTCCTCATTGGGGGCGAGCGCGACCCTTCCGGTCCACTCGATCAGGAAGGGTTGTATGCGACACTGGCAGGCGTTGGTTGTCGTGGGCGCACTGGCCGCGTGCGCCGATCAAGCTCCCACTGGACCGGTTGCGGCGCGGTTCGCGCCCTCTCTGTCGATCGGGAGCGAAGGCGCGCCGCCGATTGTCTTCAACACGCAGCTACGCTCGGAAAACGAGGTGCCGACCTCCACGTCGGAGTCCAAGGGCCACGCGCAGATCAAGGTCCTGGCCGATGGGACGATCGAGTCGACGGTCATCCTCAACAACAAGGACGGCGAGAGCGTCCGGTTCGGGCACATCCATCACCTGAACACCGGGGCGGCGACCGGTCCCGTCATCTGGTGGTTGTCCAGTCCAGTCGGCACCGATCTCAACCTGACTGAACGGCATCTGGTATTCCGGCAGAGCGGGATCTTCGTGACGAATGCGCATTTCACGTCCCACGAAGCCGCGCTGGCTGAGCTGCTGCGCGATCCCGCGAGCTTCTACGTGAACTTCCACTCCGACAACTTCCCGGGCGGCTTCGCGCGCGGATTCCTCGAGTAGCCTCGAGTCTGGTACCGCCGAGAAGGGCCGGGAACGGCGTCGTTCCCGGCCCTTCGCCTTGTTCTGAAGCGAATAGGGCCCTTGACCAATCAAGAAAACTTGATATACTCAGGTCCATGGCGACCACCGCTCGCACCGACTACACCCGCGCCGCGCGACTCTTTCACGCGCTCTCGGATGAGATTCGCCTCGAGGTCATCGACCAGCTTCGAGGCGGCGAGCGGTGCGTCTGCGAGCTGACCGAAGCGCTCGGCATCGCGCAGCCGCGCCTGTCCTGGCATCTGCGCGCGCTCAAGGACGCTGGAATCCTCACCGATCGGAAGGAAGGACGCTGGGTGTACTACGCCCTCGCGCGCGACACGTTCGAGGAAGCCGAGGCCGTCCTGTCGGTTCTGAAGCCGACCGCGCGTCGCCTGCCGACACGCGCCTCGGGATGCTGCTGACCTCTTTTTATTTGCCGCACATATCAAGAAAACTTGATCATCGGAGAACCATGAAGACGACCCCCGTCCAGCCGAACACCACCGATCCCGTCGAGCTCCGCAGCGCGGTGCGCGAGAAGTACGGCCAGGCCGCGATTCGCGCGCGCGATGGCGACACCAGCGCCAGCTGCTGCGGATCGAGCGGCTGCTGCGGATCCACCACCGAAGCCTGGGACCCGATCAGCGCCAATCTCTACAACGAAGGTGAAACGGCTGGCATTCCCGCCAAGGCGTTGCTCGCGTCGTTAGGCTGCGGCAATCCGACGGCGCTCGCCGAGCTGCACGAAGGAGAGACCGTGCTCGACCTCGGCTCCGGTGGCGGCATCGACGTGCTGCTTTCTGCACGGCGCGTCGGGCCATCCGGAAAGGCCTATGGCCTCGACATGACCGACGAGATGCTCGCCCTTGCCGAGGAGAACCGCGTGAAGGCGGGCGCCACCAACGTGACGTTCCTCAAGGGGGAGATCGAGCACATCCCGCTTCCCGAGGCCTCCGTCGACGTGATCATTTCCAACTGCGTCATCAACCTCTCGGCGGACAAGGGCCAGGTCCTTCGTGAGGCGTTCCGCGTCCTCAAGCCGGGCGGCCGGTTCGCCGTGAGTGACATCGTCGTCCGCGGAGACGTGCCCGATGCCGTCCGCAAGGACGTGGAGCTGTGGACGGGATGTGTCGCCGGAGCGCTCGAGGAACGGGAGTATCGCCGACTCCTGACCGAGTCGGGATTCGAGCAGATCGGCCTCGAGGTGACACGTGAATACGCGGCCGAGGATGCCGCCGTTCTGCTCGAGGGGTCGGGGCTGGATGCCGCACAGTTCGCTCGCGCGATTGACGGGAAGGTCGTGAGCGCGTTCGTTCGCGCGACGAAGCCTGCCCAGGTGGCGCAGACGGCCACGGGAGCGGCGTGCACCAAGCCCGAGTGCGTCGCGCAGAATTGCTGCCAATGAGCGCCACATGACCGCTGAACCATCGAGAGGATCGACCATGACGCCGAAGGTGACGCATCCGCGCGAGGCCTCGTTGCGACGCGCGACGAATGGTGATCTCGCCGAAATCGAGGGCTTGCTGACTTCCAGCGGATTGCCGACCGCGGGAATCGCCGACTCGTTCTGTACGTTCGTGGTGGCCGAAAGCGTGGACGATCGACGCATCGTCGGCGTGGCCGGTCTCGAGGAGTGCGGGGGCGAATACGCGCTCCTCCGGTCGACCGCTGTCGACCCGGAGTGGCGCGGAACGGGACTCGGTCGCCGACTCGTGGAGCACGTGATCGCCGAGGCCGAGTCGCGCGGGACGAAAGCGATGTATCTGCTGACGACGACGGCCGAGCGCTACTTTCCGAGCTTCGGCTTCGTGCAAACGAAGCGGGAGGTCGTGCCTGACGAGGTCAAGCAGTCGGTCGAGTTCCGCGAGGCCTGCCCGGCCACGGCCACAGTAATGGCGCTGGAGCTCGGCTGAGGCGATCGCCCGTGCGGTACGCGCTCATCTCGGACGTTCACGCGAATCTGCCCGCGCTGCAGGCCGTGCTCCGCGACATCGCCGTGCGCGCGAGCGTGGATGCGACCTTTCACCTCGGCGACCTCGTCGGCTACGCCCCGTGGCCGAACGAGGTCGTCGAGCTGCTCGCGGTCGCCGGGGTGCCTGGCGTGGCGGGCAATTACGATTCGACGGTGGCGACGGACTACAAGCACTGCGGCTGCCAGTACGAGGACCCGCATCAGGAGGAGCTGTCGCACCTGTCGTACGGTTGGACGCGCGCGAACGTCTCGCCACGGACGAAAGCACTCCTCGGCGCCCTGCCGTTTCGGATCGATCTGCGCCCGTTAGGCGGGCATGTCGCCGGCCCGACGGTGACGCTGGTGCACGGGAACGACGTGCTGAACACGGTCTACGTGCACGAGCATCGCCGCGACGCGTTTCTCGCGAAGATGGGCGGCGGCCTCGGCGCTCGCGCCGGGGATGTCGTCTGCTTCGGGCACACGCACGTGCCGTGGCACCGGGTCGTGGACGGGGTGCATTACGTGAACACGGGCTCCGTTGGCCGCCCCAAGGATGGCGACTGGCGCGCGGGGTACGTGCTCCTCGATGTGACCGACCGCGATGTGGCCGTGGAAATCGTCAGGGTGGAGTACGACGTCGAGGCCGCGGCGCAGGCGATTCTCGCGACTGAGCTTCCCGGCGAGCTCGCGGAGCAGCTTCGTCGTGGAGGGATCCTCGCGGGGGCGAAGTAGGGAACGGCAGAGACGTCAGAGCTCAGATGTCAGATCTCAGACGTCAGAAAGCCCACGGGCAGCCATCGCGTGGCTGCCCGTGGCCGTTTCTGAATTCTGAAATCTGACATCTGACATCTGACGTCTCTGCCGTCAGGGCGAACCCCGATGCACGTAAGTCCGAAAGAGTGCATCCAACTCGCGTTCCGGATCGGCACAGACGCCTTCGTGTATCGGCGAGCTCTGGATGACGTCGGATCGCGGCGCGGTGAGCCAGTGGAAGCGCTCCGAGGGCGGCGTCAGCGCGACCGGCCCCGCGGTCTCATCGCCATCACAGATCGCGCGCACCGACCGGAGGTAGCGCGCGAGCAGC
>DASRHU010000100.1:0-2558 GCA_035650335.1 Gemmatimonadaceae bacterium
ACGGATCCGCTGCTGGCTAGCCGGCTGCTCTGCGTATATCCAACGATCGCGTGACCGCCAACGGCGCGGGCTTTCGCCTTGAGGGCAGAGAGAACCTCGGCGTCTACCGACCGGACCGTTGTCCCTTCAGCGGTGATCGCCGCGATCTCGTCGTATGGGCACTCTGGTTTGGTGGTGGCGTAGAGCGGGATGGCGACGCTGTCCGGTGTCGCCGGATACACCGCTCCGGTCCCGAGCGGTGTGAGGCTGACTTTCGGTGCACAGGCGAGCAGGACGGCTAACGACACCGCTCCAATTCCGGGAACCACGCCGCGACGTTTCATGGTCGGCTCCTTTCCAGTACGAAAACGGGCACCATGAACACTCAAGTGCCCAGGCCGCCTCGGCGTTCCACGCCCGGCATCGAAGTCGCGCTCGTTAGACACCCCAAAGTACTTCCGGGTCATTTCGTCTGCACGGCGTGTCCGCCGAACTCGTGACGGAGCGCGGCGATCACCTTGGCGCCGAACGATTCTTCCTGCCGTGAACGGAAGCGCGCGAGCAGCGACGTCGTGATCACCGGCGCCGGCACGTCGAGGCGCAATGCCTCCTCCACCGTCCACCGCCCCTCGCCTGAATCCTCCACGTAGCCGCGGATGCCCGCCAGCTCGCCGTCGCGCGAGAGCGCGCGCTCCGCCAGCTCGTTCAACCAGGAGCGCACGACGCTGCCGTGGTTCCACAGCTTGGCGATCGTTCCGAGGTCGAGCTCGAAGTCGCGCGATGCATGCAGGATCTCATAACCCTCGGCGTACGCCTGCAGCATTCCGTACTCGATCCCGTTGTGCACCATCTTGACGTAGTGCCCGGCGCCCGGCGGGCCCACGTGAGCGTAACCCTCGGGTGGCGCGAGGGTCCGAAAGATCGGCTCGCAATGCTCGAAGGACGCCGGCGATGCGCCGATCATCAGACAGTAGCCGTTCGCGAGACCGTGAATACCACCGCTCGTCCCGACGTCCATGAATTCGATCCCGCGCGTCTCGAGCGCCTGGGCGCGACGCAGCGTATCACGAAAGTTCGAGTTGCCGCCGTCGATGACGATGTCTCCTCGCGCGAGATGCGGGACGAGCTCGTCGATCGTACTTTCGACCGGTTCGCCGGCCGGGACCATCACCCAGACGATCCGGCGCGGCGGCAGCTGACGGGCGAGGTCGGCGAGGTCCTTCGCCCCTGTCACTCCCCTGGCGGCGTGCGCGTTGACGGCATCGCTACTCCGGTCGTACACCACCAGCTCGTGTCCGCCCTGAAGCAGGCGCTGCACCATGTTGCCCCCCATCCGGCCCAGCCCGATCATCGCCAGTCGCATTGTCGCCGCTCCCGAGAGATTTTCCTGGCCAGCAGAATAGCCCCGAATCGCCTGATGGTATAGGATAGGGCCCTGTGCACACCGGGCTCTACGTGATCATGGGCGTCTGCGGCGCCGGGAAGAGCCTGATCGGAGCGAAGCTCGCTCGCGCGCTCGACGTCGAGTTCATGGAAGGCGATGCCCTTCATCCCCCGGAGAACGTGAGGCGCATGGCGGCCGGGATCCCGCTGACGGACGACGACCGCCACGGCTGGCTGCTCGCGATCGCCGCGCGACTCCGAGACGCGAAGCGCGCCGGCGCGGGTGTCGTCATCTCGTGCTCGGCGCTCAAGCGGCGCTACCGCGACCTGCTGCGTTCCGCCGGAGACCCGGCCGTTCGTTTCGTGTATCTCGCCGGGAGCCGTGCGCTCCTCGCCGAGCGCATGGCGAACCGCCGCGGTCATTTCATGCCGCCATCGCTGCTCGACAGCCAGCTCGCTACCCTCGAGGAGCCTTCTCCCGACGAGCAGGCGTGGGTATGCGACATCAGCGAGACGCCTGACGCCATCGTCACCGATCTGGTGGGACGCGCGAGCTCCGTATGACCCAGAACACGCTGCTGCTGCTCTACGCCGCGGGAGCGGTTGTCGCGCTGATCGTCCTGATCGCGCGCTTCAAGGTGCATCCCTTCGTCGTGCTGGTGGTGGTGTCCCTCGCCCTCGGGATTGTGGCGGGGATGCCGTTAGGCAGCGTCGTGAAGGCGTTCCAGGACGGCGTCGGCGGGGTTCTGGGATTCATCGCGATCGTCGTCGCCCTCGGGACGATGCTGGGAAAGATGATGGCCGAGTCCGGCGGCGCGACGCGCATTGCGACGACACTCATCGCGAGGTTCGGCGAGCGACGCGTGCATTGGGCGATCATGTTCGTCGCCTTCATCGTCGGCATTCCGGTGTTCTTTCAGGTCGGCTTCGTCCTCCTCATCCCGCTCGTCTTCACGATCGCGCGCCGCACCGGAATGTCGCTGGTGAAGATCGGCATTCCTCTGGTCGCCGGGCTGTCGGTCGTGCATGGCCTGGTGCCACCACATCCGGCGGCCATGCTCGCGGTCGGTGCCTATCAGGCGGACGTCGGGCTCACGATCGCCTATGCGATCCTCGTCGGACTGCCGACGGCGTCGCTCGCCGGGCCGATCTTCGCCTCGTGGATTGCACCTCGGATCACGCTTCCCGCGGAGAAT
>DASRHU010000101.1:0-41101 GCA_035650335.1 Gemmatimonadaceae bacterium
CTCTTCGTGGCCGCCTTGATCTTCTACGGCGGCACCAAGCTCTCTCAGCCGCATCGGCTGACGGGCTTCCCGCACATGCCACTGTACGGCGCGATCACATGGTGGTTCTTCCTGGCGATCCCGATGATTGGCCTCACGTACGGCGTGCTGAACGAGTGGCGGAAGAAATAGCAGGGAACGACCGACGCGCCTGATGACAATCCCCGACAGCACGCTTGCCGGGGATTTTCGCATCATGAAGGGCACCTCTGGAACTGTTTTTCGCTGCCGGCCGTTATGTGTTCACTTCCGTTGTAGGTGCTCACTTGCACGGCGCGGCGTCTTCAAAGCAAGCAATCGCTTGCTTACACATATGTTTCCGAGTAGGGGCCACCCATGAACGCCATTCGCGAACGACTCCTCGACGCTGCCGCGCGCGTATACGCGGAGACCGGCTATCGCGGTGCCACCACCCGCCGCATCGCCCAGGAAGCGGGTGTCAACGAGATCACGCTCTTCCGCCACTTCGGCTCCAAGACCACGCTCATCATCGAGGCCGTTCGCCAGGCGAACCTGCGCAGCAACTGCCCCGAGGTGCCGCTGACGCCGGCCGAACCCGTCGCGGAGATTCGCGCCTGGGTCCTGGCCGAGCTCGCCCACCTCACCCGGCTGCGCTCGATCATTCGAACAAGCCTCGGCGAAGTCGAAGAGCGCCCCGAGATCATCCCGTTGATCGGCGAGCAGCCCCGCGATGTCATCCTGGCGCTGACGTCGTATATCGAGCAATTGCAGCGGGATGCCCGCGCCACCCCGGACATCGACGCGCGCACGGCGGCACTGACGTTCTTCGGATCACTCTTCGCCGATGCGATGGGACGCGACGTCATGCCCGAGCTCTACCACGAATCGCTGGAAGAGGCGGCCGACCGGTACGCCGCGCTCTTCCTCCGTTCCATTGGTGTGGCCGAGGCCAATGCACTTGGAGTCCTTGCACCGAACGGGGCCATCGCTCCGCGCGCCGCGGTCAAGAGTGGGCGGAATTGAATCTCGGCTCACGGACCATGGGTCACGGTTCACACCTCGCACGTTGCCGTTCGCCATTCACAGGTCGCAGTGTGTCATTCGCAGCTCTCTCAACCAGGACTCGAGGATGGTTCACCGCATAACGAGGCTCGCGAGCATGGCCGCCCTCTGTGCCCTCGCGACCGCCCCAATCGCCGCGCAGCAGGCTGCTGGCTCGGGACGTCCACTCTCCCTGGCTGACGCCCTCCGCATCGCCGAGACCGCCAGTGAGGACGTGGGGATCGCCCGCGCCGGAACGGAGCGCGCGCACGGGGAGCAGCTCCGGGCTCGCAGCGAGCTCTTCCCGCAGATCTACGGCTCGGTGGGCTACACGCGCACCCTCGCATCGCAGTTCGAGGACATCGGCGTGAGCTCCGACTCGGGCGGGTTCGACTTCAGCAACCTTCCGTTCGGACAGCGCAACAACTGGAACGTCGGCCTCGACGTGCAGCAGACGCTGTTCGCGGGAGGACGCGTTCTCGCGCAAACGCGGATGGCGCGTGCCGGCCGGCGGGTGGCGGAGTCCTCGCTCGCGTCGGCGCGCGCGCAGCTCGTCCTCAACGTGATCGAGGCGTACTACGACGCCGCGCTCGCCGATCGGTTGGTCAGCATCGCGACCTCGACGCTGGAGCAGGCCGAGACGACTCTGCGGCACACCCAGCTCGCGCGGCAGGTCGGCAATCAGCCTGAGTTCGAGCTGTTGCGGGCGACCGTGACGCGTGACAATCAGCGGCCGATCGTGATCCGGCGGCGCGCGGACCGCGACATCGCGCTCATGCGACTGAAGCAGCTGCTCAACCTGCCGCTCGAGGAGCCGCTCTCGCTGACGACGCCGCTCGATGATACCACCGCCGTGCTCCCGGCCCGCCTGACGAGCGCGCCGTCGTCGGCGTCGGACTCCGTTGGGCCGTCCGAGCGCGTCGTCGTGCGGCAGGCGGCCGACGCCGTGGACATCAGCACGAACGCCTTGCGCATTGCCCGATCGCAGCGATTGCCGCAGCTGAATCTCACCATGCAGTACGGGCGGCTCGCGTATCCGAGCGGGGGCGTTCCCGCGTGGGGCGATTTCCGCACGGACTGGACGGTCGGGGTCGGCCTGCGAGTCCCCCTGTTCACCGGGGGCCGTATCAGCGGTGACGTGCGCGTCGCACAGGCGGATCTCGAGGAAGCGCGTTATCGTTTGACGCTCGCGCGCGAGGTCGCCGAGCTCGATTCGCACGCGGCGATGGCGCGCCTCGCCGCCGCCGAAGCGTCGTTCGCCGCCAGCGCGGGGACGGCGCAACAGGCGGCCCGTGCGTATCAGATCGCTGAGGTGCGATATCGCGAGGGGATCTCGACGCAGGTGGAGCTGTCCGATTCCCGCATCCTGCTCGAGGAAGCCACCGCCAACCGGGCGTTGGCGGCGCGAGATCTGGCCGTGGCCCGGGCCTACGTCGCGCTCCTGCGCGACCTCCCCTTTGGCGCGATCAGTGTGCCGTCGTCAGGCGGCTCCGCGCCGTCGCGGCCGTCGCAGCAGCAACAGCAGCCGTCCGCCCCTCAACGCATTCCGCAAGCGGCGGCGTTCACTGGAAGCCAGACCGGAGCCTTCACCCCATGAGTCGTGTGCACCCCCTCGTTTCCTCCTCGCTCGCTCTCGCTCTCGTGACAGCCGTGCTGACCGGGTGTCGTAGCGAAAACGAAGCGAATGCCGAAGAGAATGCCACGCCGGTCGTGGACGTTGGCGTCGAGAACATGGCGGTGGTCGAGCAGACGATGCTCCGCGTTGGTCCGCTGCTTTCGGGATCACTCGAGCCCGCTCGCGAGGCCGATGTGCGCGCCGAGGTGAGCGGTGCCGTCGTGCAATCGCTCGCCGACAATGGGCAGGTGGTGCAAAAGGGACAGCTGCTCGCGCGCATCGATGACACGGCCATTCGCGACCAGTGGCTCTCGGCGCGCTCGCTGGTGACCTCGGCGCAGAATGCCGCGACCATCGCCCGTCGCGATGAGGAGCGCGCTCAACGGCTCTCGGAGGCAGGCGCGATCGCGGAGCGCGAGCTCGACGCGGCCCGGCAGGCTCGTGTCGCCGCCGAGGCGAACCTCGATGATGCGCGCGCGCGTCTCTCACTGGCGCAACGACAGCTCGACAATACGCAGGTCCGCGCGCCATTCGCCGGGCTCGTCAGCGAGCGCGCCGCGAGCGCAGGCGACGTCATGCAGCCGGGCTCGGAGATGTTCACCATCGTGGATCCGTCGAGCATGCGGCTCGAGGCGTCGGTGCCCGCCGAAGCCCTCTCCGCCCTTCGCGTTGGTGATCCCGTGGAATTCTCGGTGAACGCATATCCCGACCGCACCTTCACCGGGCGGGTGGAGCGCATCAATCCGACGGCGGACCCAACGACGCGGCAGGTTCGCATCCACGTCGGGATCCCGAATACCGGCGGACGCCTGGTGGCCGGCCTGTTCGCGGAAGGTCGCGTCGCCACCGATGCGAGGAACGCCGCCGTCGCCCCGCGCAACGCCATCGATGTGCGTGGAATTCGGCCGGTCGCCGTTCGGGTCAAGAACGGCAGAGCGGAGCGTGTCGAGGTGGAGCTCGGTCTCGAAGACGAGGCGACCGAGCGCGTCGAGATTCGCCGCGGGCTCGCCGCCGGCGACACGGTGCTGGTTGGCGCCGCGTTAGGTGTCAGCCCCGGGTCGCAGGTGCGAATCCGAAAGGTCGACGACAAGTCGTAAGCGGCACCATCATACGAGCGTCCCATGGTCATTTCTGATTTCGCGATCAAGCGACCGATCATCACCGTCGTCAGCATGCTGGCGCTGGCGATCTTCGGCGTGTTCGCGCTCATGCGGCTGCAGACCGACGAGTTCCCCGATGTCGCTCCCCCGGTCGTCACCGTCGGGCTCATTTATCCCGGCGCGTCGCCGGACGGCGTAGAGCGCGAAGTGCTCGATCCGGTCGAGGAGGCGATCTCCTCGATCAGCGGTGTGAAGAAGGTGTGGGGCAAGGCCGAGGACGGGTTCGGCACCGTCATGATCGAATTCGAGTTCGCGAAGCCGCTGTCGGAGGCGACGCAGGATGTCCGGGACGCCATCTCCGGCATCCGCGCCGATCTGCCGACGGAGCTCGAAGAGCCGATCATCCGGAAGTTCAACGACACCGATCTCCCGATCGTGTCGCTCGCGCTCTCATCCACCTCGCTGACGCCGGCCGAGCTGACTCGTCTCGCCGATCCCGGCATCACGAGACTCCTTCGCTCCATCCCCGGCGTCGCCGAGGTTCAGGTCTCGGGAAACGTGGAGCGCGAGCTCACGGTGCAGATCAAGCCCGAAGCGCTTCAGTCCGCCGGCGTGGGCGTCTCCGATGTGGTGCAGGCGCTCGCGCTGCAGAATCTCGCGGCGCCGGTTGGTCGCGTGACCGGCGCGCTCGAGGAACGCTCGATCCGGCTCAAGGGCAGATTGGAATCGCCGGCCGAGTTCGCTCAGCTCGTAGTTGCCGAGCGTGACGGCCAGCTCATCCGACTCGGCCAGGTGGCCGAGGTCTTCGACGGGGTCGAGGAGCAGCGTACCGCGGCAGTGTATAACGGACGGGAAGCGGTCGGCATCGACGTCAAGAAGTCGAAAGGGTACAGCACGACGAGCGTCAGCGATGAGATCCTCGAGCGGATCGACTCCTTGCGGGCAACGCTGCCGCCCGGGACGACGATCGACGCGGTGAAGAACAGCGGGAACGAGGTGCGCAACTCCGTGCGCAACGTGCAGGAGGCGCTGATCGAGGGAGCGCTGCTCACCGTGCTCGTCGTCTTCCTCTTCCTGAATTCGTGGCGTTCGACGGTCATCACCGGTGTGGCGCTGCCGATCTCGGTGCTGGCGTCGTTCATCGCGGTGTGGGCGTTCGGATTCCGCCTCGAGACGATGTCACTGCTCGGGCTGTCGCTGGCGATCGGCATCCTGATCGACGACGCGATCGTGGTCCGCGAGAACATCGTCCGACACGTCGAGATGGGGAAGGACCACTACACCGCGGCCCGCGAGGGAACGGACGAGATCGGGCTCGCCGTCGCGGCGACGACATTCTCGATCCTCGCGGTGTTCGTTCCGATCGCATTCATGCCCGGCGTCGGCGGTCAGTGGTTCAAGCCGTTCGCGTTGACGATTGCCGCATCGGTGTTCGTTTCCCTCTTCGTGTCGTTCTCGCTCGACCCGATGCTCTCCGCGTACTGGAAAGACCCGCACAAGGCGGAGCACGAGAAGGCGTGGATCACGAAGAAGCTCGATCGGTTCAATGCCTGGTTCAACCGCCGGTCGCAGGACTACAAGAAGGTCATCGCCTGGGCGCTCGATCATCGCCTGCCGATCGTCGTGATCGCCGTCGGGACGTTCCTCGGCTCGTTCACGCTTCCGGTGAAGGGGATGACCGGGCTGCTCGTGGTCCTCCTCGCGATCGCGCTCGCCCTGTTCGGCCTCTCGCGCTTCCGCCGGTGGTACCTTCGGCTGGGCACCGTCGTCGCGGCGATCGCGGTAGCGATGATTCTGCTGCCGATCGTGCCGGCCAGGGGCATCGTCGGTGTCGCGTTCTTTCCCGAGGACGACAACGCCGAGCTCAACATCAAGGTCGAGACGCCGCCGGGGTCGAACCTCGAGTACACGCGGCTCAAGGCGGAGGAAGCCGCGCGCATCGCGCGCGCTCACCCCGAGGTTCGGTACACGTACACGACGCTCGGAGACAACACCTCGGGCGCCGTGGACATCGGCAACATCTACATCAAGATGATTCCGAAGGTGGACCGCGACATCAGCGCCGAGGAATTCGCGGCGATGCTTCGCGCGGAAACGCAGCGGGTTTCGGGTGCTACGCTCGCGGTGTTCGCGACCGACTGGGCGGGCGGGCTGAAGCAGCTGCAGATCGAGGTGCGCGGCACCGACCCCGAGGCGGTGAACAGCGCCGCCGAGATGGTGCTCGCCGAGGTGAAGCAGGTGCCGAACGCCGTTGACATCAGCCTCTCGAGCAAGGGGCAGAAGCCCGAGCTCAACGTCGAGCTGCATCGGGGGGTCGCCGGATCGTTAGGTATCACGGCGGGGCACGTGGCGCAGGCGCTGCGTCCGGCGTTCGCGGGGATCGACGCCGGCGATTGGGAGGATCCGAGCGGCGAAGTGCGCGACGTGGTCGTCCGTTTGGCGCCGGAGGCCCGTCGTCGCGCGGCCGACCTGCGGCAGCTCCCACTCGTGGTGGCGGGGCCGAGTGGTCTCCCGTCGACGGTGCCGCTGGGCCAGGTGGCGGACATTGAAGAGAGCGTCGGGCCGGCGGTGATCAATCACCTCGACCGCGACCTCGTCGTCAACGTGGAGGCGAACGTCTCGGGACGGTCGACGGGCGAGGTCATTGCCGACATCACCGAGCGGGTGTCCAGACTCACGCTGCCACCCGGCGTTCGCGTGACCCAGGGCGGGGACGCGCAGCAACAGGCCGAGGTCTTCGCCGACATCTTCTTCGCGCTCGGCGTCGCCTTGCTGCTGATGTACCTGATTCTCGTGATGCAGTTCGGATCCTTCCTCGACCCGATGGCGATCATGTTGTCGCTCCCGCTCTCGCTCATCGGCGTGATGCTCGCGCTGGCGATTTCGGGTGGTACGATCAACATCATGAGTCTCATCGGTGTCATTTTGCTCGCGGGTATCGTCGCGAAGAACGCCATTCTGCTCATCGACTTCGCGAAGTGGGCCCGTGAGCGGCGCGGGCTGCCGTTGCGTGAAGCGTTGATCGAGGCTGGTGCAATTCGTCTGCGCCCGATCCTGATGACGACGTTCGCGCTCATCGCCGGCATGATTCCGGTGGCACTCGGCCGCGGCGAGGGAGCGCAGTTCCGCGCGCCGCTCGGGATGGCGGTGATCGGCGGTGTGATCACGTCGACGTTGCTGACGCTGATCGCGATTCCGACGTTCTACGAGATACTCGACGAGTGGCGGCACGCAATCGCGCGGGTCTTCGGCTTCACGCCAAAGCAGATGACGGCGGAAATGCCGATTCCGGAGCCATCGGGCGACTGACGAGAATCCGGAATGCGGAAAACGGATTGCAGGTAAGACCCTGAACGGTAGAGGGCTCCGAGCGGTGCGTCGGAGCCCTCTGTGGATCACGGTCTTACTTGCAATCCGCCTTCCGCATTCCGGATTCTTTCTCCGTCACTCCGCATTCTCTCACGAATCTCAGATCGCGCACTCGACCGAGGAACAGGCTCATCTCCGTCACCTTGCCGCTCCCATCGCGAATGAAGCGGACGAGGTCGCCGGTCGGCACCTCGAAGGCATCGCGGTACGCGGGGCGGAGCGCGAAGGACAGGGCGGGGCGTTGGCGGAGGAAGAGCTTCCCGCTCTCCACCACGATCCTGAACGTCGTGGCCGCCTCGTCGCTTCTGTACGTTCCGGCATATGCGGCGAGCTCGTCGCCGGTCGGGACGTGCGCATCGACCGGCAGGAAGGTCGTCGTGTCGCCTCCAGGCTGAATCAGGCGCATCGCGCGGGTGCGCCCGTCGGCGGCGAGCTCGAAGAGCAAGCGACTTCCGTTGCGCCTCTGAAAGAGCGTCGGGGAAAGCGGGATGGTCGCGTTTCCCCCCGCATCGATGAGTGTGTCCTTTCGCGCCGAGATCCGTACCGGCTCCCCAGTGACCGAATCGCGATACAAGCCGGCGCGGCCGAGCAACGCACTCTCGGGAACGGCGACTGCCTTCGGCGCCTCGGCGACCTCCGGAGTCAGCCCGAGAAAGATGTCGGAGACGCGATGGCCGAGGTCCACCGCCTGGGCGCCGGCGTGGTTGCAGAGGATCGCGACGGTGAGGCCGTGCTCCGGGTAGCGTGTGAGGAACGCACGATAGCCCGCGGTGGCGCCGCTGTGGCTCACCTGCGCGATCCCCCGATATCGGGAGATGCCGAGTCCGGCGGCGTATTCGATCTCGCGCCCACTCGTCAGGCGGCCCGGCCGCACTTGCTCGCGCAGGAAGACGGGCCCGCCGACCTGCCCCCGATCGAAATTGGCGCTCCATCGCAGGAGATCCTCGACCGTCGTGAGCAGGCCGCCGTTTCCGTGGACGTTCTCGAAGGGCATGTCCAGCCGAAAGCCGTTCCGCCCCTGCGAATACGCGGCCGCTCGGCCTTTGACGATCCGTGTGTAGTCATCGCGCCAGGAGGTGCGCGTCATCCCGAGCGGCTCGAAGATCTCGGTGCGGGTGAAGTCGGCGAAGGAGCGGCCGCTCACGCGCTCGACGATGATCGCGAGCAGGTTGTAGCCGGTGTTGCTATAGAGGTACTCGGTGCCGGGAGGAAAATTGAGTGAGCGCTGTCGCGTGACGATGTCGAGCACGTGATCGTGGGTGTGAACGCGGGAGCCGCGCGGCCACCCCTCGACCGCAGCGACCGTCCCCCAGTCGCGCAGGCCGCTCGTGTGGTTGATCATGTGCCGAAGCGTGAGGCGCGCCCCGTAGTCGGGAAGCTCGCGGATGTGCTTCCGCACCGGATCGTCGAGCGAAAGCTTGCCCTGTTGCGCCAGCAGCAGGATTGCCGCGGCGGTGAACTGCTTCGCGACCGAGCCCGCCTCGATGATCGACTCCGGCGTGAGCGGCACATCATACTCGAGGTTCGCCATGCCGTATGCCTTGGCGAGGACGGTGCGCTCGTGCCGTGAGATACCGACCGCGCATCCGGGCGTCGTGGTGGTGAAGCCCGAGAAGACGCTGTCAACTCGCGCGACCGTATCCTGGCGCGACGACTGCGCGCCGGAGATGGATGTGCTTACAACGAGTGCAACGGCGATTGCAGGAAGTCTCATCATCGCTGGTGGCTGATTCTGTCAACGAGGCACAATGGCGAGGAACCGCAGAGGGCCGCAGACGGCCGCAGACGTACAAACGGCAACAGCAATCTCAACAGCAACGTCAACAGCTTATCACGGATTTCGCGGATTCTGAGGGGCGAAACGGCACGGGATGTTGCGCTTTCTGCGGCCGTCTGCGGCCCTCTGCGGTTCCTCTGTCTCAACACAAACAGCAGTCCACGCTACTCGATCGTGATTCTCGTGATACGGCCCGATGGTCCGACCGCCCAACCCGCCCGGCCTGTACGAGCGAAGCCGACACTCCAGTAGGCGAGGGTATCGAGCCGGCTCCAGGACGTCGCGTCGTCGCGGGACCAGTCCATTCCCCCTGGTCCGACGGCCACGAGCGCCGGAGTGCGCGGAAGGTACGCCGCGCCGTAGACGGGGCCGGCCATCGCCGGCCGCCCACCGAGCGTCCACGTGCGTCCGCCATCGGTGGTGATGGCAGTGCGATCGCCACGCTCGTTAGGTCTTCCCAGCGCACCACCCATGGTCACTCCGTGCAGCGTGTCGCGAAAGGCCACGCTCGCTGCCCCTGATGCCTCCCCCGCCGGAAGCGGGGTGAGATAGATACTCCAGCTGCGGCCATAGTCCGACGTATGGAGGACGCGCGACTCCGGTGCGGCGTTGCCAGTCGAGATCCAGGCGCGCCCTCCCGGCCCGGTGATGACGCAGGTGCCGCTCGCCGCGAACGCCCCTTCGCCGGAGCGTGCCGCCGGGAGCGCGGTGTCGGGCACGCGCGACCAGGTGCGACCGGCATCATCGGTCGTCAGGATCATGAAGTGACCGTCCACCGCATCGCCAAAGGCCACGCCGCGGCGCGCGTCCCAGAAGTCCAGGCAGTCGAAGAAGCCGCGCGGCTCGGTGTTGCGAAACTGGAGCGTCCACGACTGTCCGCCGTTGGTCGTGTGGTAGATGCGCGAGCGATCGCCGTCCCCTGCCGCGAGGAGCCACGCGGTTCGCTCATCGAGGGCGTACACGTCGCGGAATTGCAGTGAGTCCGCGTCTGGAACGACGGCCGCGCGCCAGCTCGCGCCTCCGTCGCTGGTGATCGCGTACGTCCCGCGATGCCCGCTCACCCAGGCGACGCGCGCGCTTGGCGCGCTCACCGCCTGCAAGAGAGCGGTGGTGCCACTACGCTGCGCGAAGAGGATCGGTGGCGCGGTTGGCGGCGCCTCGAGCTCGGGCGTGCCCGAGCGAGCGCAAGCAACGAGGACCAACAGCGCCGCGACGCGATGAACCACAGGGCTCACGATCGTTTCTCCAGAGGGCATGGACCGGCGTCCGCCGCCGGGAAGACGCGAGTTCGCGAGCGCCTAAGTTCGTGCGAGCGCCCGCACGCGTGCAACATGCCCTCGGCCTCCTAGTGTGCGCCCGCCTTCAGTCGAACCGGCTGGCGCCGAGCGCCCCACCGGCCCGGGCGCCCGGCGAACACGCCGGCGCACACGGTATTGCAGCGCTCGCACCTGCCGTCGTCGGAGAGGTTCCACTCGAGCAGATCGTACCAGTCACGAACGATGAGCGCCGCCCCGCACGCGTGACACCGTGTCCTGCCTCCATCGGCATCATGGACGTTTCCTGTGTACGCGTACCGCACGCCGTTTCGCATCGCGATCTGACGAGCGCGCGCGAGCGTCTCGGCGGGCGTATGCGGCCGATCGAGCATTCTCCAGTCCGGGTGAAACGCCGTGAAGTGCATTGGGACGTCGGGCCCGAGGTGCTCGACGACCCATCGCGTCATGGCGTCGAATTCATCGTCGCTGTCATTGAGACCGGGGATGACGAGATTCGTGATCTCGAACCACACGCTCGTCTCTCGCTTGAGATAGACCAGGGTGTCGAGCACGGGCTGAAGATGACCGGCGCAAACCTCGTGATAGAACGCCTCGGTGAATCCCTTCAGGTCCACGTTCGCAGCGTCCATGTACCGATAGAACTCGGCGCGCGCTTCGGCGTTCTGGTATCCCGCGGTGACGGCGACGCTCTTGAGCCCCCGAGCCCGGCACGCTTGCGCAACGTCGATCGCGTATTCGTGGAAGATCACGGGGTCGTTGTACGTGAACGCGACGCTCCTGCATCCGAGACGAATCGCCGTGTTCGCGATCTCGTCGGGCGAGGCAGCATCCGCGAGCGTGTCGATCTCGCGCGACTTCGAGATGTCCCAGTTCTGGCAGAACTTGCAGGCGAGATTGCAGCCGGCGGTGCCGAAGGAGAGCACCGGCGTACCGGGGAGGAAGTGGTTCAGCGGCTTCTTTTCGATTGGATCGACGCAGAAGCCGCTCGACCGTCCATACGTCGTGAGGACGATCTCGCCTTCGTGGCAAGCGCGGACGAAGCACAGCCCCCGCTGTCCGTCGCGCAGCTTGCACTCGCGCGGGCAGACGTCGCACTGCACACGTCCGTCGTCGAGGCGATGCCAATGTCTGGTGGGGACGACGAAGGTGGGATCGTCGACGATCGAATCCGGCGGCACTGCGACCTCTTCGGGCGTTTCCCGAAAGATGGCGAGTGGACCGGCGCTCCACTACGCCCGCGCGTCCGTTAGGCTGGGCCGTCCAGGCCGGCATCAAGAACCCAGGGGTTCATCACGGATGACACGGATGGGACTGTAAAGGCCTGATCGCTCCTCGCGCCGATCACTTTCCGGGCGCAGGTCCAAAGCAGCTTTCTTGTTGTCGCGCGAGGCGGGTTCAATGCCGCAGGAGCGGATTGGGATTCTTTCGTACAATCCGTGTCATCCGTGATGAACCCCTGGGTTCTTGATGCCAGTCAGCGAGCTAGTCCGCGCGCGGGGGACGGGACTGGCGCTTCACCTCGGCCTCCAGCGTGCGCGCCGCGTTCTGCGCGCGAACACTCGCCTGTCGCAGGTGCTCGACGGCCACCGCCAGACGCTCGAAGGCGACGCGGGCCCGCAACAACGAGTCGCGGGCCGACAACAAGTCGGCGACGGTGTTGCGGACGTTGGGCGCCAGAAGCGCGTCTACGTCCTCGGGGCTGAGGGGCTCGGTGGGCATGGACCCTACCGAGCGTGCAACACTCGTGCGAGCAGCGCCATCAACGCCACCGGAAGAGCGCCAGCGCCGAGACGAAGCTCACGGAAAGCCACGCGGCGAGAATGCCAAGCTCGGGGGCGAGGGCCACCACGGATGCGCCCTCGAGGAGCGTCGCTCGCAGGGCGTCGGCGGCGGCCGTGAGCGGCAGCGCCTGAATCACCGGCTGCGCCGCATCGGGGAAATTCGATGCCGAAAAGAACACGCCGGAGAAGATCCACATCGGGAGCATGACGAGGTTCATGAGGCCCGAGGCACCCTCGATCGTCCGCACGCGTGAGGCGACGAGCAGACCGATCGCGCTGAAGGCGAGGGCGGAGGTCAACGCGACGAGCACGATCGTGCCGAACGACCCGCGCGCCGGCACGCCGAACACGAAGATGCCGAAGGCGAGGAATCCGCCGACCTCGAGCACCAACATCGCGAGCCGGGACAGAATGAATGACGCGAGATACTGCGCACGCGACATCGGCGTCGCGATCAGCCGCTTGAGGAGCTTTCGCCGTCGCGCCTCGACGATCGTGAAGCCCACGCCCCAGATCCCGCTGCCCATCAGGTTCATCGCGAGCAGACCCGGCACGACGAAGTCGATGTACCGGGCGCCGGGCTCTCGCACCCGCCGCTCGCGCACGGTGGCGACATCCTCCCGGCCCGCCGCGCGCTGCACCGCGTCGTCGACGAGGAGGCGCGCGGTTCGCGCATCGGGGCGCGTGTCGTCATAACGATACTCCACGGTCCGCGCCGCGCGCGGGATGGCGAAGAGCGCGATGCGACCGGTGCGCAGCGCGTGCATGCCGGCACTGTCGTCGAGCGGAACGACTTCCAGCCTCGGGTCGCGGGCGATCGCATCGGTCAATGCACCCGCTGCCGGGTCCGACACGAGCACGCCGACTTTCACCGCCTCCGGCGGTCGTTCCCGAAATGCTATCCCCAGGCCGGCGGCCAGCAGTATCGGAAAGATGAAGACCCAGAACACCGCCTCGGGCTCACGCCAGAACTCGAGGAAGCGGACCATCACGAGGCGGACGAGTGGACGCTCACGGAATCCGCGACGCTCGCTCACTGCCGATGCCGGCGAGGCGGTCGCGCTCATGCTTCCTCCCGCAAGTGACGTCCGGTGAGCGAGACGAAGACATCCTCGAGCGTCGCGGAATGCGTGCGCAACTCCGAGAGCGTCGCGCCCCGACGCTCCAGCTCGGCGAGAATTGCCGGCACGGCCAAATGCAGCTCGGCGACGGTCAATGCCCACGTGCCTTCATTCGCTCGAACGCTCTGCACGCCGCGGATCGACTCGAGCGTGTCGGGCGCCAGCGCGACCCCATCGCCTAACGCGAACTCGACGACGTGCTCGGCGCCGAGCGACTGCACCAGCTCGCGCGGCGTCCCGAGCGCGATCGCTCGTCCGTGATCGACGATCGCGACCCGATCGCACAAGCGCTCGGCCTCCTCCATGTAATGCGTCGTCAGGACGATCGTTCTTCCCCCGGCGCGCAAGTCGCCGATCAGATCCCAGAGCTGACGACGCGCTTGCGGGTCGAGCCCCGTCGTCGGCTCGTCCAGGAAGAGAAGCTGGGGGTCGCCGACGAGGGCGCACGCCAGCGCGAGGCGTTGTTTCTGTCCACCGGACAGTGAGCCCACGCGCGACCGAGCCTTTTCGCCGAGCTGGACGAGCGCGATGACATCCGCCGGGTCGCGGCCGCGATTGTAGAAGCTCCGAAAGAGACGCACGGTTTCGCGCACGGTCAGCTTCTCGGCCAGCTGCGTTTCCTGAAGCTGGATGCCGAGCAGGTGCCGCAGCTCCCGCTCGTGCGTCGACCAGCGCCGGCCGAGAACCTCCACGTCGCCCGAGTCGGGAGCGAGCAAGCCCTCGCAGATTTCGATGGTGGTCGTCTTGCCGGCGCCGTTAGGCCCGAGCAGCCCGAAGCACTCCCCGTGAAGGACCTCGAGGTCGAGGCCGTCGACGGCGACGACATCGCCGTAGCGCTTGTGGAGTCCGCGCACGGCGAGCGCGGCACCGGGCGTCATCGGCGTACCCACGGCCGGTGCACGGTGTACGTTGGCGCGGAGGTCGGCGTCGTTTGCGACACTGAAATCAGGCGCCGGCGCGCGAGCGCTCGCAGTGCGTTCTGCACCGCGCGCTTGGAGACGCCCGTTCCCTCGGCGATGGCGCGAAGGGGAATCGCATCGCTCTCCGCGCGTCCGCCATCCGTGTGACGCCAGAGGTACAGGTAGACGACGAAGGCGGACGGCCGCCGATCGTGCCCAATGAGGTCGGGCATCAGCGTGTCGATGATGTAGGGCTCGATCGTCAGGCGTGCTATGGCACGCATTGCCATGGCACCATCTGCACGGCTGGACGGTCGCGGCCGGTGCACAGAGATTTGCCGCGACCACTCATTCGCGCGAGGAATTCGAAATGATAAGGGGCATCAAGTTCGCCAGCATTCCCGTTCGCGACCAGGATCGTGCGCTCGCGTTCTGGCGCGACCAGGTCGGGCTCGCGGTCGCCACGGACCAGCCGATGGGAAAGCAGCGTTGGATCGAGCTGCGCATTCCCGGCGCCGATACGCGCCTCGTTCTCTTCACTCCGGACGGCCACGAGGACCGGGTCGGGACCGATCAAAATGTGGTGTTCTGGACCGACGATGTCGAGAAGACGGCAAAGGAGCTCGCGGCCAAGGGGGTCACGTTCACGTCGCAGCCCAAAAAGGAACCGTGGGGAACGTTCGCGATCTTTCAGGATCCCGATGGCAACCGGTTCGTGCTCGGCACGAAGTAGCGGTCAGGGGCGACTCGGCCACGGCGGCTCACCGGTGGCGCCTCGATACTCGATCCCCTCGAGCGCGCCGCCGCCGCGGACGTCCCAGGTGGCGCCGCGCCCGCGCGGCGAGCAGCGGAGCTCCGATCCGTCACCGAAGCGCAGCGTGATCTCGCCGGCGCGCAGGATCTCCAGCCATTCGAGCCGGCGCTGGAGGAGAGCGAGCAGCGGGGCCAGGCGCTCCGGCTCACCCGGGTCGATTTCGCGTTCGGAACCGTCAGGTTCCCGGTATTGGAAGGGAGCGGCGATCCGCACTTCCGCCGACGCTTCGAGCGTCCAGGTTTCGATGCGCATCGCGTCTGGCTCGACGCAGATCCGCGTGACGCGATGCGCATCAAACGTCCACCGGTGCCGGTCAGCCGATTCTTCGAGCGTCGCCGTCATCTGCGTCGACGCCGTCAGACCGCCAGGCGCTCGAAGTGCATTTTGCGCAGCTTCGCGATCTTCGGGGCGATCACACCCTGACAATAGGGCTGTCGCGAGTTCCGCGCGTAATAGTCCTGGTGGTACGTCTCCGCGGGATAGAACGCCTTCATCGGCTCGATCGTCGTGACGATCGGTGAATCGTAGACGCCGCTCGCCTCGAGCTCCTTGATCGCGCGCTCCGCCTCCATGTGCTGCTCGTCGGTGTGCGGGAAGATCGCCGACCGATACTGCGTCCCCACGTCCCCACCCTGGCGATTGAGCTGCGTGGGGTCGTGGATCGTGAAGAAGACGTCGAGCAGGTCGCGGTAGCTGATGATCGACGGATCGAACGTCACCTGCGCGACTTCGGCATGTCCGGTGGCGCCGGTGCACACCTGCTCGTACGTGGGATTCGGCCGAATACCGCCGGCATATCCCGACTCCACCTTGATCACGCCCTTGAGAAGACGAAATGCCGCGTCGAGACACCAGAAGCATCCGCCGGCGAGTGTCGCGACTTCATGTCGAGTGTCGGTCATGGTTGAACGCTAAATGACGTCATATTCGACCGCTACATCCGGGGTCGCGACCGCGACCGTGCCGTAGAGCGGTCAGCGCTTCTGGAACTCTTCGATGAGTGCGCCGGCTCGATCCTTCGAAACGCCGGCGAGCGTGAAGCGAACGCGCACCGAGTTGAAGAGCGTGACGTCGGGCCGCACGGGACGACTCCGGTCGACGATCGCCTGCACACGTACGGATATATCCCCGATCGGGACAGATCGTTCACGCGCGATGACTTGCACGAGCTCGACGCCACACGCCGCAACGCCGGCGAGGAACGCCTCCGGGGGCGTGACCTCCTCGCCGGGGCACCCGTTCGGAATGGGACCATCGACGATGAAGTGGTGCGTGCGGGCGCTGCACAACACGCGTCCAAACGTCGATGTCGAGCGCGCCCCGACGGCGTATTCGCGAGGGGCGGGCGCCGGAGCAGTCATACCCATTCCGTAATGCGACGCCCTTCGTCATCCCGGAACTGGCCCGTGATGAGCATGATCAGGTCCGCGAGCCACCAGATCCCGAGGCCGCCGAGCGTCAGGAGCATCAGCAGTCCCGTCCCGTGCTTCCCGACGTAGAAGCGGTGCGCTCCGAACACCCCCACGATCAGGCAGAGCAGCCCTGCCGTGAGCCCTCGGCGCTCGCTCGGCACGTCACGCATGGCGACCGACGCGCTCCTCGCATCGAACTGGATCGCTCCACAATGCGGGCACTCGCGCGCGATCGCGGAGATCTCCGCGTCGCAGGAGTGGCATGGCATCGTAGCGGTGATTGGCGACTGATACGTCACGAGCCCTCCAGCGGTGGAGCGCCTACCTTAGTGCGCGCCGCGCGCCGCCGCAACGTCAGGTCAACGAAGGAATCGCTCCGCGAGTTGCTCGAGTCGCTCGTCGCCTTCGTCGCGGGCCCGGTCGCGAATTCGCGCGACGTGCGGATGGAGACGTGGCTCTCCCCAACGGTAGCCGGTGGCCTCTTCAGCATCACCGGTGGCGCCGTCCCGTGCGCCCTCGAGCAGAGCGGCAGCGGCCGCTTCGTCGAAGTCGGGCGCATCTCGCGGTGGCAGCGCGAAGCGACGAATGGGGCCGCCGGCTGAGTCTTCGTTGACGAAAGCGCGGGACAATTCGGGTTCTCGGTGTTGAGCGGGAGAGACTCGATGTCAAAGGTCAGGTGTCAGGGATTCCAGTGTGCCAATGGCTGCCATGATCTGAAATCTGAAACCTGACGTCTGACATCTGATGTCCTTGCCTTTGGACGAATCATGGTTGCAGCTGAGCAGACTCGAGGACCCTGACGCCGGGCTGATCCTCTTTCGCCGCCCGAAGCAGCGCTGCCGCGACCTCTCGCGCGTGTATGGGCTTGTATCGCCTGGGCGTGATTGCCGTGAACAGCTTGCCTATCGATTCGCCGAGTCGCCTCTCGCGACGCTCGCCGAGCAGAAGCGACGGGCGAACGATGGTGACGCTGCGATATGGCAGCGCGCGGATCGCCGCCTCTACCTCTCCCTTCACGCGACTGTAGAAGATCCGCGATTTCGCGTCGGCACCCAACGAGCTGACGAGAAGGAAATGCCGAGCGCCCTGCCGAATGCCGATTCGAGCCGCGGCAACCGGGTAGTCGTAGTCCACGCGCCGGAAGCGCTCCTGTGATCCCGCCGTCTTGATCGTCGTTCCCAACGCGCAAACGATGTGCGAGACACGGAAGTGCTCGGCCGCATCCTGGAGTCGCTCGAAGTCGATGATGCGAGTTTCGACCGGCAGCCTCGCGAGTGATTCATCGAGCGGCCGGCGAACCAGGGCGATGACCGGGGCGAATCCGCCCGACTCTGCGAATTGCCTCACGCATTCGGAGCCAACGAGACCGGTTGCACCGAGTATCGCGACGGAATCCGGAGGCATCGGGTCGCCTGGGAAGGAGGGTCGGGGGAGAGAACAAATTCAGGTATCACCGTGGTGCGGCTCAGTCCGCGTCAGGAATCGGACGGCGCAAGCGCCTCCACGGAAAGGCTGAGGTCACGCCGGAGCGCCGCATCCCCCGAGATGATGTCCCGCCACGCCAGCTCGTGCCCTTTGCGTTTTCCCTTCTCGGTGACCTTGATGCCTTCTCGCGAAATCGTGACGGTGTAGAGCTGGCCGTCCAGCTCGAGCTCGCGCTTGAACGGACGATCGAGGGGCGTGGTCATTGGCGTGGTGTGTGAAGGTGCAGACGTTCTGTCCGCATATCCGGGGCCTTCGTCTTTCCCGGTTGACCGCGGGGCTGGGGGGTGCACATTCCCCGGGCCATGTCGTCCGAGACTCTTCCTGATCCCCAACCCTCGCCTCAGGCCACGCTCGAGCGACTCCGGGCAGCCTTTCAGGGGGAGCTCGGTGCGTTCAGCGAAGAGGCGATCCATCTGCTGTGGCAGGGCGCGGCCGAGCCCGTTCCCAAGGCGACGTTCGAGGACGTGATGTCGGCGGCCGAGTCGCGCGAAGTCGACTACGGTGTACTCCCCATTGAGAGCACGCTCGTCGGAGGACTCGACGTTGCATACGATCTCCTCAGCTTGCACGACGGGCTCAGGATCGTGGCCGAGGTCGTCGTGCCGGTGCATCTCTCACTGCTCTCGCTACCGGGTGCGACCCTCAAGTCCATCCGGAGACTGTCGAGCCACCCGGTGATGCTGGGGCAATGCTCCCACTTTTTGAATCGGCACAAGCACATCAATCCCGAGCCTGCGTGGGACACCGCGGGCGCCGCGCGCGAAGTGCGCGACGCCGGTGATCGCACGCGCGCCGCGGCGGGAACGCGCCGCGCCGCCGAGCGGTTCGGGCTCGTGGTGTTGATGGACCACATCGAGGACCGACCCGACAGTCAAATGCGGTTCCTCGCGGTGGCTCGCGAGCCGGCGACACTCCCCCGGGGGATGCCTGCACGAACGGCGCTGTTCGCCGTCTTTCCACACGAGGCGGGGTCGCTCGTCAACGCACTGGGCCCGATGGCCGAGGCAAACTTCAACATCTCGCACCTTGCCTCGCGGCCGACGCGAGAGCCATGGCGCTATCAGTTCTTTCTCGAATTCGAGCACAAAGCCGGCGATCCACGTGTCGAGAAGGCGCTGACGGCCATCCGGCGTTCGACGTCCGAATACCGGTGGCTCGGGACGTATCCGCGATGGACGCGTCAGGAAGCGGATGGAACGATGTCCACGTGACACATTGTTACGTGACATGACAACCGAACCTGGGGGAAACGTGCGGCGTTCAACGACGATCGCGTTTGCGGCTTCTACCCTGTGCGCCGCGGCACTCGCGTGGCCGGCCGCGGCTCGTCAGGCATCGCAGGGGAGCCCGCTGGATCAGCTCGCGTGGTTCACGGGCTGCTGGGCGTACACGAGCCCTCGGGTCGTCATCGAGGAACACTGGATGAAGCCCGCGGGTGGATCGATGATCGGCATGAGTCGAACGCTGCGCCGTGGTGCCGCGGGAGACAGCACGATCGCCTGGGAATTCATCCGCATCTTCGCGCGCGGGGTGGACCTCGTGTACGCCGCACAGCCGCACGACCAGCCGACAGCCGAGTTCGTGTCGGAGAAGGTCGGCGACGGAGAAGTCGTTTTCGCGAATCCGGCGCACGACTATCCGCAGCGCATCATCTACCGGCGCGCCGGAAGCGACTCGCTGCGCGCGCGCATCGAGGGGAGACAGGGCGCGCGCACCCGCGGCAGCGATTTCCCCTACCTTCGGATCGCCTGCGATTCCTCTCGTGCGTGATCGGTGACACGGAATGAGACTTCTCGTCGTTCGGCACGGCGCGGCGGAAGACAAGGACGCGTTCGCGCAGACCGGCAAGAGTGACGACCTGCGTCCGCTCACCGCGCAGGGCAAGCGGGAGCTACGGGACGTCGCGCGCGGCATCCGCGCCGCGGTCAGCGAGCTCGATGTGCTCGCGACGAGCCCGCTCGTTCGCGCCGTCCAGACGGCCGAGATCCTGGGCGATGTCTATGATCGCAAGCCGGTGACGGTCGAGTGGCTGCACCCGGACGCACCCTACGAGAGCTTTGCCCGGTGGGCTCGCTCGCACCGCGACAAGGAGACTGTGGCCATTGTCGGCCACGAGCCGCATCTCAGTGGGCTCGTAAGCTGGCTGATCGCGTCATCCAGCCACTCGGTCATCGAGCTGAAGAAGGCGGCGGCGTGCCTGGTCGAGATCGAGGGTACGCCGGGCGAAGGCTCGGGCACACTCCTCTGGTCGATTCCTCCGAAACTGCTCAGGGCGCTCGGACGAGAGTAGCGACCGCGGCACAAAGGGCGCACGCTTTCCTTACAACGTACGAACCTCGGTGCGGACGCCGACGCGAAACACGCGCGGTATGTTCTGCCACGACCTCTCTGGAGAGTGGCTCGTGCGCGTGTCGTCATACCTAACGCGAGGTGCATCCCTGGCGCTGGCAGTCGCGGGCGCAGTCGTCCCCGCTGGCGCTCAAGCGACGATGTTCCGCGGCGGGCCGGCGCACACCGGCGAGTATCGAACCAACGGTGTGCCATCGTTTGGCGGCTTGCAGTGGCGTCTGCAGACGAAGGGGCCGGTGCGATCCTCACCAGTCATCATCGGATCGACCCTGTACATCGGTAGCGGCGACGGAAACGTCTACGCGATCGACGCGAACACGGGGATGGTTCGCTGGCGCCATGCCACCGGCGGAGCGGTCGCATCGACGCCCGCCGTGGCCAACGACCTCGTCTTCGTCAACGGCAACGACGGTCGGTTCCGCGCCCTGCGCGCCGCGGACGGCGGGCTCGCCTGGTCGGTTCGAATGGGGACGGCTGTCCCGCTGAAGTGGGGCTACGAGAGTGGCGACATCTACACGTCGTCGCCGGTCGTCGGCGGCAATGTCGTCGTATTCGGGTCGCAGGATGGACACGTGTACGCGCTCGAAGCTGGCACAGGGCGCGAGCGCTGGCGTTTCCGCACCGGCGGGCGGGTCTACGCCACGCCCGCCATCGCCGGGGACACGGTGTACGCAGCCGATCAGGCGGGAGCCGTGTTCGCGTTGAGCCTAACGAACGGGCGATTGGCGTGGCGCTTCGACACGGAGGGGACCCGTCTCAACTCCGCGGACTGGGGCTTCGACCGAACGACGGTGCAATCCTCGCCGGCGGTCACTGGCGGTGCCGTGTACGTCGGCGCCCGCGATGGCTTCCTCTACGCGATCGATCGCGCTACCGGAAAAGAGCGGTGGCGTCACGATCACAAGGTTTCCTGGGTGAACAGCTCGCCCGCCGTGAGCGAGGGGTTGGTATACGCCGGCAGCTCGGATGGGCATTTCATCCAGGCGGTCGACACCGCCAGCGGCCAGGAACGTTGGCGCGCGATGGCGGTCGGCGTGGTTTGGGCTTCGCCCGCCGTCGATGGTGCGCTCCTCTACGTCGGGGAGGGCAACGGTACGATGTACGCGCTCGACAAGCGCACGGGGACGGAAGCCTGGCGGTATCGTGTCGGGCACCGCCTTTTCTCGTCGCCGCTCGTGCACGATGGCCGTCTCTATTTCGGCAGCGATGACGGTGGCATCTATGCGGTGAACGCGGCACGTGGTGCACCACTTCGCCGAGCCGTGTTTTTCGACTCCGCCGCCATCGGGGCGTCGATCGTCAGCAGCGCACCGGTTCGCGACTACCTGACGGCCCGCGGTTACGAGCTGCTCGACACGGCGTCGCTCGCGCGGTTCCTGAGCGATCGTGCTCGCGATCGCGCGCCGAGCGCGGTGGTGTTCGCGATGGACCATCTCCCGCGCTCGGTGGCGCCGCTCGCGGCCGACACCGTTCTGTTCCGTCGTTACCTCAACGCGCACGGGAAGATCGTGTGGATCGGGACGCCGCCGTTGTTGTGGCCACTTCCCGACACCGGCCGTCGAACCCTCAAGGGCGTGCACCGTCCGGCGACGGCGCGGCTCCTGGGCGTTCGTCACGAGCGCGGCAACTTCGATCTGATCGGTGTGTCGAAGGTGGCGGAGCACGCGAGGGACCTGGGATTGCCGGAATGGTGGTTAGGCAATTGGGGAGCGAACCCCGAGGATGTCAGCACCGTGTTGGCGACCGATGAATGGGGTCTCGCCGCAGCGTGGGTGAAGCGATACGGGGGGCCGAATGGAAGCGGCTTCGTCCGCCTCTTCGCCGGCGATGGGTCACCCGGTCGCCCGTCAACGATGATCGCGATTCAGACCGCGGCCGAGCTGTGGCCGGTGGAGCCGAGGTAGACGAGGTCGTCAAGGTAGTCAAGGTGGTCGAGGTGAAAACCATTAACGACCTTCACACCTCGACACCCTCGACACCCTTAGGTGTACACCGCGCACCCCCGGTCGCGAAGCTGCTCGATCCACTTCGGGATCGAGGACAGCGTGTTCCATCGCACGTCCAGCTTCTCCAGGGACTGCAGCTCGCGCATCGCGTCGGGAAGGGTCATGAGCTGGTTCTCCCGGAGATCGAGGTGCACCAGTTGGCGCATCTCGCCAATGGCGTCGGGGAGCGTCGTGAGCCGGTTCGCGCGGAGATCCAGATGCGTGACGCGCTCGAGGCCGCGAATGTTGCGGGGCAGGGCGATCAGGGCGTTTCGGCTCAGGTTCAACACGCGCAGACTCGTGAGGCGGCCGATCGAATCGGGCAGCTCCTCGAGCGCATTGCCGTTGAGGTAGATCTCGCGCACGGTCGCGAGCGCGCCGATCGAGTAGGGCAGCCCGCGTAACGCGTTGTCGTGGGCACGGAGCTCCAGCAGCGAGCCCAGCGCACCGATCGAGTCCGGGAGCGCGGTGATGGCGTTGTTGCTCACGTTCAGATACACGAGCGACTTCAGCTTCCCGATCGACTCCGGCAACTTCGCCAGCTTGTTGTTGGAGACGTAGAGAAACTCGAGCGCCCGGAGCTCGCCGAGGGCTTCGGGCAGCTCCGTCAGCTGATTGTAGCTGAGGTCGAGCGTCGTGAGATGCCGCTGCGACAGGACGTCGTCGGGCAGCGAACTGAGCGAGCTCGCGTGCAGGAAAAGACGCGTCGTCTCGAAGTCGGCCGTCACTCCTCGTACTCGTCCGGTCCCTGGACCCAGATGAACGACTGAATGTCGATCATGTCGCGCGGCCTCACGTCCCGCGTCTCATCGCGAACCCCGGAGTGGAAGTCGAAGCCGTACTCCCGCGCCGCGAGTTTCGTCACCTTCGGCTCGAGAAAGATGTGGCGCTCCGGCGGCGCAAGGAAGGCGAAGACGGTGACGAGCGGCCACCGCCCGGGGAAGAAGCCCGGGAACGTGCGGCGGCACCGGAGCGCGCCTGGAGAACGGGTCAGGGTTCCCTCACACTCGCGATGCGATTGGAAACGGCCCCTTCCCCTAACGATTGTAACGATTGTGCCGGCGCGGGGACGGTGCTCCCCGAGCGGCGCGAGGCCCACAACATCTGAAGGCGGGTCAGGCAACCCTCCGACACGATGTATCGCCCGAGGTCGCGCGCGGCCAGCATCACGCCGAGGAAGGCGGCGCCGAGCGCGACCGGGCCGAATCCCGTCAGAGCCAGCGCTCCGACGACGACGACGCTCGAGCCCGTCAATGTGAGCGCGGACGAGTGGTGACGATGCAGCGGGCCGAACTGCGGCACGAACTCGAGCTCTCCCTCGCGATATCGCACCACGACGCTCACGAACTGTGGCAGCCGGACGCAAATGTGCTCTCCGTGCGGCACCACCACGTAGCCGAGCGCCTCGAGGTCGGCGCGAAATGCCGCCAACTCGGGCACGAGGCGGATGGCGGGGAGCTGGCGATCGGGGTCCATGGCTCAATCGGGAACGGCACGGGGAGTGCGCGGAGCATCTGGCGCCGGACAGTCCGGCCCAAGGGCATACATGGAATGTGCCGCGATTCTCGTCACCAGGAGAGGAAGCATGGCATTCACGATCGAGTCATCCGCCTTCAAGAATCAGGGTACCATCTCTCGCGAATACACGTGCGACGGCGAGGACGTGTCGCCGTCGATTCGCTGGTCTGGAGCCCCCGAGAAGGCGCGCAGCTACGCGCTCATCGTCGATGATCCCGACGCCCCCGATCCGGCAGCGCCAAAGCGCGTCTACGTCCACTGGGTGCTGTACGACATTCCGCCGTCCATCACGAAGATCGACGAAGACGGAGAGGACGCTGTCGTGAAGGCGGGCGCCCGCCAGGGGAAAAACGACTGGGGGCGCACCGGGTACGGCGGCCCGTGTCCACCGATCGGCCGTCATCGCTACTTCTTCAAGCTCTATGCGCTCGACACCACGCTCGGCGACCTCGGCACGCCGACCAAGCGCGATGTGGAGAAAGCGATGGAGGGGCACGTGCTCGCCTCGGCCACCATCATGGGGACGTATCAGCGGGACGGGAAGTGAGCGACTTCCGGAACGCCACGAGCCGCTCGACCTCGGTGTAGCCGAGTCGCTCGTGAGCGCGATGGCTGACGAGGTTGTCGAGCAGGGCGTCGGAGCCCATCTCGGTGTATCCGGCAGAGCGGGCCCATTCTTCGGCTGCTTCGACCAGCGCGCGCCCGTAGCCGTGCCGCCGGACATCGGGATCCACGTACCACCCCTCAATGAAGCCCACGGGGCTCGTTTCGCAGCCTTCCGCATAGGGGCGCGTACCCACCTCGACGAAGCCGCATAACGAGCCATCGGCCCGTTCGGCAACGAACACCCGTGCATCGGCGCGGTCGTGCCATGCGCGCATGTCCGGGTCGGTGGACGCGGTGGGCTCGTCCGGCCACAGCGCGGCGCGCATGCGACGCCACTCGTTCCAGTCTGATAGCGAGAGAGGTCTGACGCGCATGACGTGCGTTACCGGGTGGGATCGATCTCCACGCGTCCGGCGTCCGCCTGCACCGGATACGATTCCCGAACGGGACCGACGAACCACACCCGCGCCCACATTCCGTTGCTCAGGGCGTTGAAGTCCACGCGAGCCGAATCGCCGCGCCGGATCTCGGTGCTCTGCGTGATCCGCACGACGGCCTTGTCCGAGCCAGAGGTCTCCGAGGGATTGACCTCGACGCGGATGGTGCCGATTCGTTCGCCTGACCGTTCGACGGCGGTTATGCGGCCCTCGATCGACGGAGGCCCGGAAACGGAGCGCGGCGCCGCCGGTGCGCACGCGGTCGCGAGCGCGACGAGCCAAAGGACGAGCGTGGCATTCGGAGTGCGCATCAAAGGACTTGCACGGACCGGTTCGTCATGGGGAGGGTGCCACCGAGCGGAGGCTCTCGACGAAGCGCTCCGGTCGCTGCGGACTGAGCAGGAGACTGTAGCCGCGATTCGTCGGCACGTAGACCGCGTGATGGGTGTCGGTAAGATAAACCAGGGCCTTTTCGCCGTTAGCCAGTCGAAACCACCCGGCTCGATAGCCAGGCATCGCTGTTCCCATGGTTCGGCGGCGCGGCGCGAGGTCTGGTGCCTGTCTCAGGTCCACGATGCGTGCCGCCCCGCCACGCAGATCAGCGGCCGGGACGAGACGTCCCCATAGATCGCCACGCAGCCGAAGGCCCACGTTCGAGAGCTCGAAGGTGGCCGAGCGCGAGCCGCGCGCGGTGGCGACCATCAACACGCCAACGATGATGAGGAGCACCAGGACGAGGGCGACCAGGATCCACGGTGCTCGCGATGTGTTCGGAACGATGGCGAACGTTTCCATTGAATCGTCGCGTCAGCCTTCCTCGGGGATGATCAGCCAGAGCAACGCGTACACGAGAAGGCCCGGGAAGGCCACGGAGATAATCGACACGATCACGAAGCCAACGCGAGCCAGGGTCGGATCGATGGACCAGTACTCCGCCAGGCCACCGATGACGCCGGCGACCATGCGGTTCGTGCGCGAGCGGCGCAGCGGCTTCCGCAATTCCACCATCGCGACCTCCGGAGTGGGTGAGGCTCAACTTCCACGGGCGTTGCCCTGATGTCCACCGTGTGATTCCGCATCGTTATGCGGACCACGGCTCATCCGCCGTTGGCCCGTACATGCTCGGGATGGGGACGTCGATCAGCCGAAGGTAAACGGTGAGCTGACCTCGGTGATGAACGAGATGACTGATGTGCTGCCGCACGACGACGCCCCGAGGGGCGGAGAACAGCGTTCGATCTCCCATTTTCAGCGACCACATGAGGTCGAAATCCTCGTCCTTCGCCGACGACAACGCTTCACGCACCTCACGCACGTGCCGATCGAAGTCGGCGAGCAGCGTCTCGGTTTTCTCGAAGCTGTATCCTGGCCCCTTGGTGAGGTCGATGTCGATGCCGCGGATGGTCCTCGTCATCCACCCTGGCATTGACGAGACGAGCTGCGCGAGGTGGCCCAGGGGAAACGACTTCACGTGCGGCTTCCACGGTCCCTTGTCCCCCGGCACCCGTTCGAGAAGACGCCGCGTGGCGGCCATTTCCTGGTCGAGCTCCGTGAGGAGGCTCTGGGCGATCGTCATGGTGCGACAGTCTCCTGTGAAGTCGATGCGAGCGGTGGTTCGCTCCGAGAGTGTGCGGCGGCTCGACGCTGCTAGGGGCGGACGATCCTCCACACCTCGTCGCCGGCGATCATGTACAGCTCTCCCATGCCATCACGACCAAAGGATACGATCAACGGAAGCGTGAGCGCGGGCCACGAGTGATGGTCGGTGGCCGCCCCGGTGGAAGTCGCGCGGAAGCTGCGCACCCACCCCTGACAGAAATCCGCGTACAGGTAATGCCCGGTGAGCTCGGGGATCGCTGATCCACGGTAGACGTAGCCGCCGGTGACCGAGCATCCCTGACTATGCAGATACTCCAGCGCCGGGAGCGTGAGCTGTCCACTCGGATTGCAGCCGGTGCTCGGATTGTAGCACGCGGTGCCTTCCATGAGACGCCACCCGTAGTTACTCCCACCCAACGTCGTGGCGGTGATGTTCACTTCCTCTCGGGCATCCTGTCCCACATCGCCAATGTAGAGTCTTTCATCAACCGCGTCGAACGAGAACCGCCAGGGATTGCGAAGTCCCGATGCCCAGATTTCCGGCCGGGCGAAGGCCTGGCCGACGAACGGGTTGTCTGCGGGAACGGTATACGGGTGTGTGCGGACATCGATGCGCAGCATCTTCCCGAGCAAGGTGCCCATGTTCTGCGCGTTGTTCTGCGGATCGCCGCAGCATCCGCCGTCACCGGGCGCGACGTAGAGCATGCCATCGGGTCCGAACGCGATGAGCCCGCCGTGGTGATTTTCGCCGCGGTGCGGAATGACCATTACGACTCCGAGGCTTCCTCCGGCGACGTTCTCGCCCGGGATGGACCAGAAGCGCTCGACGACCATGTCGCCCGCCAGATTCACGTAGTACGTGAAGAACGTCCCACTGGTCGCGTAGTCCGGCGCGAACGTCATGCTGAGCATGCCACGCTCGCCGGTGAAGTTCACGCGACTGGCGATGTCGAGAAACGGCGGCGCGAGCATCGTCCCGTTGACGATGACGCGGATGCGCCCGTTCCGCTCGACGACGAACTGTCGCGGGTCGCCCTCGGGCGATGTCAGAAACACCGGCGCCGTCAGACCGTCGGCGACCAGCTCACGATCGAGCACGAGGGGCGCATTGCCATACGCGATGGTGGACGTGGCAGGAGCGGCATCGCTGACATCGACGGTGTGCGAAGCCGGCGACGGCGTATACGTCGTCAGATTGCTTCCCACGATCGCGGCGGTGATGGTGTAGGTGCCTGGCTCGAGGTTCTGGAGGCTCGTTGTCGCGACGACCGTGCGCGCGAACCCGGACGGCCCGGTGACCGTGACCGACGCGTCGGTTCCCGGCGGCAGTCCGGCAATCGTTAGGTCGAGGCGGCCCGTTCCCGCGCCGTACGCGACGGTCGCTCTCGCGTGCGTGAGCGATGCCGACACCGTCGCAGGTTGGGTCGCCGGATCCGGTCGGTACGTCCTGCCGGACGCCTGTACGTCGGCGGCGGCGATGGTGTAGGTCCCCGGCTCGAGCACGTCGAGCGTATCCGTCCGCGACACCGTTTGCGAAAATGCGTTCGGCCCGGTGACGGTGAGGCTCCCCAGCGCGCCGGCGGGAAGGCCGAGGACGGTGACGATGAGCCCTCCGGTCGCCACCGCGTAGGAGATGTCGCCGGCCCGCGCGGTTGCGCCGGACGAGACGGTGATGGTCTGTGTCGCGGGAGTGGCGGCGTAGCGACCGCTGGCGGTCGTCACGGGTGCCGCGGCGATGGTGTATGCGCCAGGCCGCAGTGCCGTCAGCGTGTCCGACGTCGTGAGCTGGACGTCGTATCCATTCGGCCCGGTCACGGTCAAGGCCGGTTGCGCGCCCGCGGGCAGCCCGGCGACGATGACGGCGAGGTTCCCGGGCTCGGGCGCCGTCGGATCCTCGCCGCAGGCGGTGAGCCCGCCGGCCACCAGCAGCGCCACGGCCACCAGGCGGCTTGCGCCGCGGCCTCGGTGATCTATCGTTTCGCTCATGACGTTTGATGCACCTGGTGACCCGTTCGAGCCTAACGGCGACGACGGCGACATCGACGCCGGTCTTGACGAAGACTTCCCGTTAGGGGATGGCACGGCCGAGACCGAAGCGACGGTGGACTGTCCTTACTGTGCCGCCGCGGTGGTAATCGCGATCGACCCCGGCGGCGGTTCGGTGCAGGAGTACATCGAGGACTGCGACGTCTGCTGTCAGCCGTGGGTCGTCTCATTGACCTACCGCGATGGCCTGGCGAGCGTCACCGTGCGGCAACTCGACGGATAGGCTTCCATCGCCGGCAGGATCATATCGGCCGGCCGCGGGCGCCGCCAGTGATCCGTCATTCCAGTGGACTGATTCTGAGCTCGGATAGCAGGCAGGAGCGGCAGATGGCCGCAGAAACGGCAACGCCAAACAGCTCATCCTGGATTTCGCGGATTTGAACGGAGGACGAGTTTTCACAAAGTTGTTTGCAGCAGGTGTGAAATCCGTGCCGTTTTCGCCGTTCAAGATCCGTGGAATCCGTGATGAGCTGTTGACGTTGCTGTTGCCGTCTCTTCGGCCGTCTTCGGCTCTTCGGCCTGCGTCCGCAATTAGAGAAGCAGGCATTAGTTCCCCCGCGGTGTATCGACCAGCCTTCCCGGAGACGCACATGCGCGCGTTCGTCCTTTCCGTTCTCACGCTCACCACCGTCGCATGGGACCCCGCAGACGCCCAGGAGTGGCGCCCGCTTCGTCCCGTCGCGACTTACTCGATCGTGGCGCGCGACTCCGCCACTGGTGAGATCGGAGTCGCCGTCCAATCGCACTGGTTTTCGGTTGGGCCGCTGGTGCCGTGGGCCGAAGCCGGCGTGGGCGCCGTGGCGACGCAGTCATTCGTCGATCCTCGTTATGGTCCGCTGGGTCTCGATCTCATGCGGATGGGACGGTCCGCGCCCGAAGCGCTTCGCGCCCTCGTCAGTAGCGACGCGGACTCGGCGGTTCGGCAGGTCGCGATGATCGACGCCCAGGGTCGCGTCGCCGCGTTTACCGGTGCGCGCGCCATTCGCGCCGCTGGTCACCACACGGGCAAGCAGTACTCGGTGCAGGCGAACCTCATGGAGAAACCAGGCGTGTGGCCGGCGATGGCGCGCGCGTTCGAGAGCACGAAAGGAGATCTCGCCGAGCGGTTGCTGGCGGCGCTCGAGGCGGCCGAGCGCGAGGGAGGTGACATTCGGGGGCGGCAGTCAGCCGCGATGATCGTCGTTGGGCCGACGAGCACGGGTCGTCCCTGGGCTGATCGGCGCATCGACCTCCGAATCGAGGACCATCCGGCTCCGGTCACGGAGCTGCGTCGTCTGGTGACGCTCGCGCGCGTTTACCAGAAGCTGAATGAGGGCGATGAGTGGGTGACGAAAAACGACATGCCCCGCGCCGTCGAGGCGTACGGAGCGGCGACCAGTCTGCTCCCCGACGCGGCGACGAACGGCGAAGCGGTGTTCTGGACGGGAATCAGCCTGGCGAACGCGAAGCGGGTGGATGAGGCCATCCCGTACCTGCGCCGGGCCTACGCCGCCGATCGGCGATGGGCGGAGCTGGTGACGCGCCTTCCGGAAGCGGCGCTGCTCCCGAACGACGCGGCGCTCGTCAGGCGGCTCGTCGAGGAGATGAAGAAGCCCGCTCGCTGACCTAGGCGGCGGGCGGTCGCGTGTGGCCGAGGGCGATCTCTCCGTCGACGTGAAGCTCCTGGAGCACGCCCGGGATGGTGAGCGTCGCGCGCACGGGCAGGGTCTCCGTTCCACGAAGCTTGCCGTTCGCGATCGCCGCCTCGACGGCCGTCTCGATCTCGCGTTGCGCGGTGACCCCGAAGCGCTTGAGGAACTTCCGCAGCTCGAGGTTGAAGACGTCTGGATCCACGTTGCCTCCTCTGTTGGGAGGCAATTTATGGAGCCAGGCGGACGGGGCTAGCTCGTGCGAAACGATCGTCGCTATTGCCGCGACTTCAGCGCATCCGCGCGGAGGAAGACGAGCCCGAGGGCGAACCAGAGCGCGGCCCGTAACCAGTCATGCGATCGAACCGCATCGAGAAGGGATATACCGAAGAAGAGCAGGAAGATGGTGACGTTCGTCCCGAATCTGAGATTACGCATTCTGCCTCCCGGCAGGGGTTATGCGCGGCGGGCCACGCTCCCGCCCGTCACCAAAAACCATAGGTCGCCCGCGGACCGCGTCCATCAGGCAAAACCCGTCTTGCCGTAGGCAAACCCCCGGCCGGTCGGCGTCATGCACTCTTCACCGATTGTTAATGGGCTCGTCAGGCGGGCGTAACGCAGCCCGCTTACGATCGGGCGCAGCGGTGCCGTGGTGAATCGCCTTCGACCGGGAGATCACATGCGCATAACGTTCGCGAAGGTTTTGACGGTGCTCGCTGGCGCCGTTCTCGTGTACATCGCGTGGCAGTGGTCCTCGGCACCGCGCGCCGCACAGGGCGCTCCGATCGACACGATGTGTATCGCATCGCGCATCGGCCTGCCATGCGCGCCCTGATACGGGGTGCTTACGGCGCGGCCTTCAACCTCGCCGTCATCTCGACGGGATTCACGTGGCACTCATTCCGCGTCACGACGACACTGGTTCGGTGCCAATCGAGGAATCCTGCCTTTCGGACGGTAAGGTCGTACGTGCCTGCTCGCTCCCCTGCGGCGAGTAGCGTGCGGGAGTCCAGATCGGGACGCTGCGCGGGAATGCTCGCGGTATCGGCGTAGCTACCGTCGATCGCGATGAGGGTCGCGCCCGACGCCGCGGGCACGCCGGTCACCGAATCCTGAACCGAGACGTGGATCCCGGAGACGAATTGGCCGGTGCAGATTGGCCCCCCGCTGTCGAGAACGTTGCACGAGGTGAGCGCGAGCAGGCCCGCGCCCAGCACGACGGCTGAAGAGCGTCGAGAAATTGGCATCGACAAAAAGACTCCACGTGTGCTCGACGTGTCACCGGGAAGATTGGCGCGCATCGCCTCGTGTCCGCGGGTGTGGAGCACCATGTCCGGATTCTGCCGCGTCCACGATTCCCGCCGCCATGCCGCGAAACACCAGCGCGTGCAGCGGCCGAAGGGCGGTCCAGTACGCGCGACCCCACCGGCTGTGCGGCTCGAACTCCGCGCGCTGAATGAGGAATGCGCCTTCGCCGTGACCCCTCGCGAGCACCTCGAACTCGAGCGTCGCCGTCCCGGGCACTTTCATTTCGGCGCGCAGGCGGAGTCGCTGCCCCGGAACGATTTCCTCCACGCGCCAGAAGTCGATCGGATCGCCCGCGACGACCCTCAGTGGATGGCGCCGTCCCCGGCGCATGCCCACCCCGCCAAGTAATCGATCGATGGCTCCGCGCGCGCGCCACAACCAATTCGCGTAGAACCACCCTGCCGTTCCGCCGATACGCTCGACCACCGCGAAAAGCTCGGCCGCCGATGCCTTGGCCGGTACCATCCGGTCATCTCGTAGAATGGCGCGTGTGGCGGCACCCGGCGTGACGCGTCCCGCAGCGCCCGTCCACCGGGAGGCGAGCGGACCCGCATGATCCTCCGCGAGCGCACGCTCGACCGATTGCCGAAAGCTCACGGCTTCTACGGGGATCCACGCGCGAATCCGTTGGTCCGTCGTGACGACATCGTGGCGCAACCCCTCGACGAGCGGCCGTGCGATACTCATCGGCACGGCGGTCACCAGATTCAGCCAGTACGAAGAAAGGCGCGGCGTCAGCACGGGAACCGTAATGATGCGGACGCGCTTGCCGAGCGCGGCGGCGCATTGGCGCATCATGTCCTGGTAGGTCAGCACCTCACCGCCGCCGATCTCCAGCACTTCGCCGATCGTGCGGGGCTCGTCGAGGACGCCGACCAGGTAGTCGAGCACCTGATCCAGCGCGATCGGCTCGCAGCGTGAGCGGACCCACCGCGGGCAGATCATGACCGGGAGCTTTCGCGCGAGATCGCGAATGATCTCGAAGGACGCGCTTCCCGCGCCAACGATGATCGCGGCACGAAGCTCGGTCACCGGGACCGGTCCCCCGCGGAGCACGTCCCCGACCTCCTGGCGACTTGCGAGATGTGTCGAGAGCGCCGCGGCGGACTGACCGAGCCCGCCGAGGTAGATGATGCGGCGGACGCCGGCGGCAGCGCATGCGGTGGCGAAATTCGCCGCGGCCTCGCGATCCCGCGCCGCGAAGTCGCGACCCATGCCCATCGAGTGGATCAGGTAGTACGCGACCTCCACCCCGGCGAGGGCGTCCGGCAAGCTCTCGGGACGCAGGACATCCCCCGCCACGCACTCGGCGCCCGCGGCCGCGAGTGAGGTCAGGCGTCTGGGATCTCGCGCCAGAGCGCGAACCCGACGCCCATCCGCGAGGAGGCGCGCGGCGAGCCGTCCGCCGATGTACCCGGTTGCGCCCGTGACCAGAATCGTCACTGCCTAACGCGGCACGGTGCGCAGCCATCGATCGAGCGACTCGAGATCGGGCACGACCTCGATCCCCGGCTGCCGCACAGCGGTGGGCGCGCCCGCCCCTCCGACGATCAGCGGGAGGCGGCGCGGGAGCTGTCGTCGGAGCGCGCGCACCGCAGCGGCGACGCCTCGACCTCGCGGCTGGACGCAGCTCACCGCGACGGCGGCGATCGGTGCCTCGCGCGCCAGGGCGGCAATCTGGGCAACCGGCGTGTCGACTCCGAGCACGAGCGTCCGCCATCCGGCGAGCGCGAACACGAGCGCCGACATTTGCAGCCCGAGCCCGTGCAGCTCGCCCGGAAGGGTCGCCAGCGCGACGATCGGGCCCGTCGCGCGAGCGTCGAGCGGAAGCCGCACCGCGCGAAGAAAATCGCCAAGCACCGAGGACCCGAAGTGCTCGTGGCGGACGTCGAGAGCGCCCTCCGCCCATGCATTGCCGATGGCGGTGAGCAAGGGCGCGGCTCGCTGCTCGAGGAACTCGAGCGGCCCGAGTCGAGCCCAGTCCGACTGAAAGGCCTGCGTCAGTCGCTCGGTGTCGAATGTGCGGGTAGCATCCAGCAGATCCGCCAGCTCGGCGTGCCCACCGGGTGAGGGCGCCGGGGTCGCGCGCCTAACGGGCCGAGCCTCTGGGCGTGTTTCGGGGAGCGCGATCAACAGGGCCTCGAGCGCACCCTCGGAGGCGGGAACGACTTCCGCGGCCCGGTGTCCGCGGGCCATCGCCTGCGCGATGCGACGGAGTCGCGGCACGGTCGACAGCGCATAGACGCGGTGGCCAGAGGGCTTGCGCTCGGCGATCGGGAACCCATAGCGCCGCTCCCATGTGCGAATCGTGTCCACCGGAATGCCGGTGGCCGATGAGAGGGCGCCAATGGAAAGCAGCCCTTCCTTCGCAGGCTCACCGCGCTCGCTGGCACGAGGGGTCACACTGTCGCCTCCGTTCCCGGCATGATTGTGAACGGGTTCTGCCCGGCGAATGTTAGCGATAGCGCCCCCGTTGCGCCCACGGAGCTCGACGACTCGGCCAGCCAACCCCGGCGGGTGCCGGGGTTGGCCAACACGAGAACGCACTACGCCTCAACGGCCTTGCGACCGTGGGCGGGCTTCCACGTCAGCATCTGATACACGGCCGCCAGGCCAACCAGGCCGTAGACGATGACGCCGAACAGGTTCTTGTTGCCGAACGCTCCGGCTCCGGTGATCGCCGCGACGAGATCGAAGTTGACGAAGGCCACGAGGCCCCAGTTGAGTCCACCGACGACGAGCAGGATCGCGGTCAGAATGTCGAGCTTCTTCACGGGAAGGTCTCCTCGAGTTTAGAAGTTGACGCGGAGGCCGGCGCTGAACGGCCAGACCCACGCGTTGGTGGTGGTGAGCTCGTCCTTCTTGCTGAACACGATGTCGCCCTGGGGCGAGAGGACGAGCGCGAACGATCGGTTGAAGTTGTAGGCGAGCTTGGCTCCGGCGTTGATCGCGAAGTACGTGTAGGTGTTGGGCGCCCCTTCGACATCGAAGCTCACGGCACCGGCGCCGAGGTTCACGAGCGCTTCCCATCCGCGCTCACGCGGCCCGGTCAGGGAGTAGCCGACCTTGGCCATGTAATGGAGGGTGTTGATGTCGACGAGGCCGGTGCCCTTGTCTTCGTGCATGCCGTAATCGAACTCGCCCATCAGCACCCAGCGTGGGCCCGATCGAAGACCGAGCGTCACGCCGACTGCCTCGCCGGATTTGGCGACGTCGGCGATGTCGAACGTCGGCACGACCGATCCACCGCGTCCTTCGAGAAAGAAGGACGTGGGCTGTTGGGCCAGGGCGGGCATCGCCAGGGCGAGTGAGGCGACGCTTGCCAGCGTGAGAACGCGCTTCATCATCTGCTCCTCTGTGTGGTGTGTGATGGTGGCTCATGTTCCAGATAGTGAACAGAATATGAACGGATATTGCCCAGAACGCAAGGGGGGCGAAAACATCGCACCGGGAACACGGCGTGCGAGCCTGGTCGGCCTGGCGGCCTGGCTGGGGCTTACCCTCGCGGCCGGGGCGATCGGTGGTATCGCCTCCCGGAGCGCACCGACCTTTTACGCGCAGCTCGACAAGCCCGCATGGGCGCCGCCGGCGTGGCTCTTCGGGCCGGTATGGACGGCGCTTTACGTGATGATGGGAGTGGCCGCCTGGCTCATCTGGCGCGAGCACGGGTGGGCGCGCGCGCGGTCGGCGCTGCTATTGTTCCTCGCCCAGCTCGCGTGCAACGCGCTCTGGACCTGGGTGTTCTTCGCCTGGCGCCGCGGCGGATTGGCGCTCGCCGAGATCGCGTTCCTCGTTCTGCTGGTCGTAGCGACGGTCATCGCGTTTCTGCGACTGCATCGAATCGCGGGGACGCTCTTGCTCCCGTACCTCGCGTGGACGGCGTACGCGACCGCGCTGACCGCATCGCTGTGGGCGCGAAACCCGGAGCTGTTATAGAGGGAGGATCGGTCGGGAATCGACATCCAGGTTCAAAGCGGCGAACGGATGCCGCGAATGCGACGGGAGCGGCCCGATCGTTCCCGGCGCGCTGATCCCTCTTCGCGCAACAAGAACAACAGGATGCTTGTGGGTGCGGGCGGAGGGTTCAATTGGCGACGAACCTATTCGCCTGATCCGTCGCATTCGCGGCATCCGTTCGCCCCTTTGAACCTGGATGCCCGGGCGCAACCATGGCGGCGCGGTAGTCTCCTACATCAGTCGCGAATCGTACGCCCAGTGCAATAGCGCCTGGCGCTGCCGTGGCCGACACGCCCAGTCGCCGCGAGCGCACGCGCTCTGGAGCTGCGCGACGTGACGTCGTACGGCGCGCCAACGACGGATCTGCCGCTCGTCGTCCGGTCCGCGGCGCCCCATGTAATATCGACAATACCACTGGAACCATCCGCGCGGATCCTCGGGATGAATCCAGCCCTTCCGACGCCAGACCGACAGCGGTTGCGAGGCGTTTACGCCGAAGAAGTTCAGCCCCGGATCATGACGGTCGTGGCAGAGCTTTGCTCTCGTGAACCAGCTCGCGGGAAATTCGGCGCGGCAGTCCGTCATGTACTTGCCGCCGAAAACGCCGAGCTGGAGCATTTCCCTGGGCGTGAGGTCCGGCCGGAAGTCCGGAGCGAAGCGTCGGCCCGCCGGCTCCGTCAGCAGGTACGAATAGCCGCGCTGCATCAAGTCATTGACGGTCACCCGGCGCGCCTTCGTCATGGGCTGGCGACGACGAGGAGCCAGCGCTACTGCGCGTACCGCAGAATGTCGTACACGTATTTCACCCCAAACCCGACGTTCTCGACGCTCACGCGCTCATCGTTGCCGTGAACGCCCCGCTGATTGTCGGCGGCATCCACCTTGAAGGGGCTGAGCCCATAGGTGATGATGCCTAACCGGCGATACGTCGGCCGGTCCGTCGCCGCCGTCAACATGTAGGTCGTCACCAGCGCGTCGGGGTCGCGATCGCGCGACGCACGCTCGATGGCGCTGAAGAGATCGGTGTTCACCGGATTCTCGAGCGGCGTCTTCGGCGCGAGCAGAGTCGTCCAGTGCACCGAGGTGTCGTTCACCAGCCGCGTGAGCACGCGCAGCACCGAATCCGGGTTCTGATCGGGCAGGAGCCGGATGTCGACGTCGGCCGTCGCCTCGGCGGGAATGACGTTCGTCTTGTTGGATCCCTGGAGCACCGTCAGCGAAATCGTGTTGCGGAGAATCGCGTTCCAGTACACGTCGCTCTGGAGCCACTGCCGCGCGCGGGGAATCGTCACCGCTCGCCGAATGTTCGCGAGCCACGCGCGCCGCTCACCGGTGTACGATCGGGAGATGTCCCGGAAGTATTTCTCGACGCCGGGCGTCACATGCAGCGGCGTCTCGTAGCTGCCGAGTTTGTTCAGCGCGCGTACCAGCCTGGGGATGGGATTGTGCTTCGTCGGGCGTGAGCCGTGCGAGGGGACGCCGTGCACCGTCAGGCGCTGCCAGAAGGTCCGCTTCTCGGCGACGCTCACTCCGTAATACTGCAGCTTGCCATCGACGATCGGGTTGTTTCCCCCTTCGGTGATGAGGAACTCCACGTCGCGCAGCAGCTCCGGGTGATGCTCGACGAGGGCGATCGCGCCGGTAGAACCCAGCTCCTCGTCGGAGTTCGCGATGTACACGATGTCGCGGGTGAGCGGGACGCCGCTGCGCTTGAGCGCGATCATCGCCATGAGATGCGCGATGCCCTCGCCTTTCATGTCGAGCGCGCCACGACCGTACACGTATCCATCCTTGATCACCCCACCGTACGGATCCACGCTCCAGTACCGTGTGTCCGCCGGCACGACATCGATGTGGTGGACGAGGGCGATCGCCTTCTTCGCGCCGCTTCCCTTCAGACGCGTGTACAGGTTGGGGCGACGTGGTCCGAGGACGCTTGCCGCCGTGTCCAGGATCTGCACCTCGAAGCCCTCGCGCTCGAGGATGCCCTTCAGAAAGAGGGCTCCCTCTATCTCGTTTCCCGGAGGGTTCGCCGTGTTGATCTTCATGTAATCGGCGAGAACCTGCGCCGTCTCGCCCCGGAGCTTCTCCCAGTCGATAGCGCGGCTCGGCTCGGGCGGTGCGGGGGCCTGAGCGAGCAGCGACGTGGGAACGGCGAGGAGGAGCAAGGCGCGGACAAACGGGGGCATGTGTCGGAGTGGCAAAGGGATGTGATGCTGCTCAGGCTTCGCGAAATCGACTGGGGCGCACGGATCGACGCAAGGGAAAGCGCTCGCCCGTCACCGTGAAACCCGGGTCTGGGCCGGGGCGTAGGCTCAGACGGTCCCCTCACACGGCCCATCATGCTTCACGTCCTCACCCTCGTCCTCGCGGCCGCGCTTCAGCTCCCGGGCGAGACACAGACCGCATCGGCCCGCGATTCCGTTCAGGCGGATGACGACACCACGCGCGGTGCACGCCGCGGGCGCCGCCACGACCACAATGTCCTGCGCGCTCGCAAGGGGCGAACACCGCTGACGGCGGAGCTGCGGGCAAATGCCTATCGAGATGCCACCGCTCGCGAGATCGTCACGCGAGCCCGATCGGCGCGACTCGAGCAGGATTCGTCGCTCATCGCCTACGACGCGCGCACTCTCCAGCGCATCTCCGCCGGCCTCGGCATTCGCGCCACCGGGCGCACGCGACTCGCATTCCGCACCGAGAGCGCCACGCGGGTGCGATGGCATCGCGATGACGGCGCCTGGATCGACGTCGAGGGCTCACGCACCGCGATTCCGATGGCGTTCCCGGGCGCACGCGCGATTGCCGGTATGCTGGAGATGAGTCCCGTCCCGTATTTCCCCGGACGTGAAGGGTTGCTGCGCTTCACCGGCATGGAGCGCGTGACCGATCAGGAGGGCCTGTTCATTCACCCGCTGGCCGATGGTGCCGAAGCGTATTATCGCTACGAGACCGGCGACACGATCTCGTACTCGCTCCCAGGCGGGCAGACGATTCGCATCGTCGAGGTCAACGTTCGCGCGCGTGAGCCGGAGTTCGACCTCATCCTCGGTTCCCTCTGGTTCGACGTCACGACCGCCCAGGTCGTGCGTGCCGCATACCGGCCGGCGGCGCCGTTCGACATCAAGAAGTTCGTCGAAGAGGAGGAAGGGGAAGAGGAGTTCGACGATGTTCCACGGGCAATTCGTCCGCTGATCTTCCCGATGGTCGCGACGCTCGAGGCGTTCACGATCGAGTACGGACTACACCAGAGCCGGTGGTGGCTCCCGCGGGTGCAGTCGGTGACTGGCCGCATCCAGGTTGGAGTGATGCGATCGCCGTTCGAGGTGTTCGAGAGCTTCACGTATTCGACCGTGAACGGTGATGAGCGTTTGCCAGCCGTTGTGGTCGACACTTCGGCTACGCGCCAGAAGCTTGGCGGGAACGTCAACATCGGCGTCGGAGAGAAGCACGACCACGTAGACAACGGCTTCGGGAAGTGCGCGCCCGGCGACACGCTCACCGTCACGGAGATGCGGTACAACGGCACGGTGCCGGTCGCGATCCGCATCCCGTGCGACACGGTGGCGCTCGCGTCGTCACCTGCATTGCCCAGGTCCATCTTCGATCCCTCGGATGACCTGTTCGGCGCTCGCGAGCGTGAAGAGCTGGAGAAGGAGCTCGACGTCGGCCTCGTTCCCGAATGGTCTCCGCGGTCGGTCGACCTCAGCTTCCTCGAGCGCGGCCTGCTGCGCTACAACCGCGTCGAGGGATTGTCGGTCGGCGGCGCGATCTCGCAGGAGCTGGGCAGTGGTCTCTCCTGGCGCGCCGCGGGACGCATTGGCCATGGCGATCTCGAGCCCAACGTCGATGTGCGTCTTACTCGTGGCGACGCGACTCGCGGCGTCGCCCTCGCGGCCTACCGCCGGCTGGCGGTGGTGGACGATTGGGGAGCGCCGTTAGGCCTCGGCAACTCCATCAACGCGTTGCTCTTCGGTCGCGACGAGGGCTTCTACTACCGGGCAGCCGGCGCCGAGTTGTTAGGCGTCCTTGGTCCGGTCGAGTGGCGCGTCTTCGGGGAGCGTCAGCGCACGGCGCGCGTCGAGACACAATTCTCGCTCGCGCACGCGATCAACGGCCTGCGCTTCCGCGAGAACGTCATCGCCACTCGCGCCGATCTCGCCGGCGCGAGCATTCGCGTCCCGTTCTCCGTCGGGCTCGATCCGCAGGCGCTCCGCCTCGCCGGGTCGGTGCGCGTTGAGGGTGCGACGGCCGACCTCGAATTCGGGCGTGCGGCACTCGATGTCACGGTAATGCGCACGCTTCCCTGGCGGTTGGCAGGGTCGCTCACGGCGAGCGGCGGAACGACCACCGGGGACGTTCCACCCCAACGTCTGTGGTACCTCGGCGGCACGCACACGGTGCGCGGACACTCGATCGGTACGCTCGCCGGGGATGCCTTCTGGCTCGGGAGAGGCGAGCTGTCCACCGACCGCGTCGCATTCCGACCGGTGGTGTTCTTCGACGCGGGCTGGGCCGGCTCGCGCGATGCCTGGGCACATCCGGGAAAGCCAATGCTCGGCGCCGGCCTTGGCTGGTCGGTCTTCGAGGGATTGGTGCGCTTCGATCTCGCGAAGGGGATTCGCCCGAATCGCGGCGTGAGGGCGTCGTTGTATCTGGACGCCAACTTCTAGTCGCGTGTTCGGGGCCTGCAGGGCGGGCATCAAGAACCCAGGGGTGCATCACGGATGACACGGACTTGACGGTAACGGCCTGATCGCACCTGGCGCCGACGTGCAGCAACAAAAGCTGCTTTGGACCTGGGCGTGGAGGGTCATCGGCGCCTGGAGCGATCCGCAGCATCCGCCCCATCCGCCTCATCCGTATAGCCCCTCCGTTCTTGATGCCAGTCCGCTGGCTGGCGTGAACCGGCATACAGAACGGAGGGTGCACACGGACGAGGCGGATTGGGCGGAAGAACCAGTCGGCGAGCGCAACGAGCCGTAACAGCTCTTTTCACGGAGCACACGGAGAACGGCCGCGGAGCACACGGAGAACAGCAACGGCAGCGCATGTGCACGCTTCTCCCGTTCGCGAGCCTCCGTGTGCTCCGTGGCCGTTCTCCGTGTGCTCCGTGTATCGGCCGTATCCGTTCCCGGTGCATTGACCCTCCCCCGCGCAACAACAAAAAGCTGCTCTGGACCTGCGCGTTGAGAGCGAGCGGCGGCTTGAAGCGATCAGGCCGTTACAGTCCCATCCGTGTCATCCGTGATGAACCCCTGGGTTCTTGATGCCCGAGAGCGAGGGGTTCTTGATGCCTGCCAGCGAGCACCTTGAGGGCGGTGAGAAGCTTGCGCACCCTTAAGACCTCCCGACTTCGAGGTCTCCATGTGGCGCGAGTTCAAGCAATTCCTCGTCAAAGAGAACGTGCTGGCGTTGGCGATCGCGGTCATTCTGGGCGGCGCGCTGGGGAAGCTCGTGACGGCCGTCGTCAACGACCTTCTCATGCCGATCATCTCCGCGGTGATGCCGGCGGGGGACTGGCGCACCTATACGCTGGATGTCGGGCCGGTGAGCTTCCTGATCGGTGATTTCATCGGCGCGATCGTCGACTTCCTGATCATCGCGTTCGTCGTCTGGCGGATCAGCAAGGCGTTCATTCGGCCGGCGCCAGCTGCGGAGAAGCCAGCGACACGCGAGTGTCCCTACTGCCGATCAATGATCGACGCTCGCGCGACTCGCTGCGCGCACTGCACGGCCGCTCTCGAGAAAGCGGCGTGAGGGGGAGGTACGAATGCGGAATGCGGAATCCGGATCACGGCTATCCGCATTCCGCGTTCCGCATTCGCTCAGAAACCCAGCCGTACGTTGATATCCACCAGCACCGGCCTGGGCGCATCGATGAAGACGATGCGCTCGGGCTCGCGGCGCACGACGATCTTCTGAAGACGTCCCTTTCCTCTGCCGCGCCCGCGGTTGCCGAGGCGGTAGTAGATCA
>DASRHU010000102.1:0-13664 GCA_035650335.1 Gemmatimonadaceae bacterium
GACGCACCGAGATCGGCCCACGCGCGTCCGCCCACCGACTCCACCGTTTCGCGCACGATGCTCAGGCCGAGGCCGGTTCCCTCGACGCCGGTCACGGTCTCCTCGTGCGCGCGGAAAAACCGCTGGAAAAGCTTGTCGCGCGCATCGGCCGGAATACCAAGCCCGTTGTCGCGCACCTCGACGACGAGCGACTCACCGCGCTCGTCGGCTCGGATCTCGACGCGAGCCCGGATCTCGATCCAGCGGCTGACCTTCTCCGGATCGGCGTACTTGATCCCGTTCGAGACGTAGTTCGTCAGGCAGAGCTCGACCACGGCCGCGTCCACTTCGACATCCGGGAGATCATCGGCGACGCGCACCGTGACGCCGCGCGCGCGGGCCATCTCGCGCAGCTGCCTCACGACTTCCGCGACCGCCTGCGGCAACCGGACGTGGTGGTGCTTGCGCACCCTGTCCTCGAGGCGAGAGAGCATGAGCAGGTTCCCGAGCATCGCCTCGATCCCTTCGACATTCTCACCGATCATCCGCAGGAATCGGTTGCGCGCCGGCTCGTCGAGCCAGGATTCCATGAGCAACGCGTGCGCTCCCTGGATGGCGCCGACCCGATTCTTCAGCTCGTGCGACACCATGCGGTTGAACCCGCGCAGCCGCTCCTCCCGCTCGCGCACCTGCTCGTTCACCTTGCTCAGGAAGTGCATCGTCGTGACTTGCTGAATCAGCGTGACGGCACGGAACAGCCGGTGACCGCAGTACAGCAGCTCGGCGCGCGTGCAGGGCTCCTCGATGTCGTCGACCAGCTGCGCCAGGAAGTTGAATAGCACGCTTCCCAGCAGCTCGTACTCCTTGAAGATCTGATACGCGTCGAAGCCCTGGTGGTATCGCAGCTCGCCGAGCTCACGAGCTTTGGCGACGACGGGAACGTCGGCCGAGATCTCATCCGCGGGATCCTGGAGGAATGCCGCGATCCCGTCGATCAGCACCGGGACGTGATCCAGCAGGTCCTGCGTCGGAAAGATGCGGTTCGCGTCGATCGACACGCGTGCCACGATGCGGTCGAGCCAGCGAGTGGTCAGCTCCTCGCGTGCACCGTGAAGTCTGGCGGCCAGAACCCCCGCGAGCGGGCAGTCGGCGGATATTGCCATGCCCGCTCCTGGTGCACGGAGCGGACCACGCCTGAGGAGGCCAGGACGGGGGTTTCGGCCTCGGGCAGCGGGAAGGGTAAGGGTAAACTGGCGTTGGCGAGCAGGGTGAGCAGGATCTGCGCAGGGCGTGATTCTACGCCACGTGTGTAGAGGATCACCCGACGGATGGGCATCGCCCAGGGCGGCCGATGGCCGCCCGGGGCAGTGTTGCTCGAACGGACTCAGTACGTGGGGCGCGAGGTACTTTCGCCGGCCTGGCGGTCCGGGCCTTTGCCGGTGACCCGATCCCAGGCATCGCGAACGGCGTCCTTCACGTTCTCCCACACGGACTGACCGCGGTGCTCGAATCGATCCCAGCCGCTGCGGAGCTCGCCCTCGACCTCGTTCCAGTCGCGGCCCTTGTAGCGGTTCGCCGACTCGAAGCCGTAGCGGTAGCCGGGGCGGTAGTAATCGTAGCCACGGTCCGCGCGTGCGTACGGGCGCGACGCGTAGTTCGCGCGCCAGTACGTCTCCTCATTCGTCCAATCGCTCGTTCCGATGTTCTCCCGATTTCCGGAGACGCCACTCCCGAGGTTATCGCGGCTCGCCATATCGACCTCCTGTTCTGCGGTGAATTGCGAAGGCTGACGGGGCAAGGCGCGGGCCCTCGGATACTGCGCCCGCCCAAAGCCCGACGATCCTCCGACGATCCACTTTGGGCGGCCCCGTTAGGCTTGCCCCCAGGAATCGGGGAGCGGTGGTGCGGTTCCAACAAGCTCCTGCAAGTTGTCCGTGCCGTTGTGGCGTTGAGAAAACTCGTGGAATCCGTGGCAACGCTTTTTACGCAACAGCTTCGTGAGGCGTGAGAAAAGTCGACGTGCCCGCCGCACGATGGCCCGCCTCTGGCAGAAAGCACCCGAACGTCCACAAAGCCCGCCCCCGCCGGGCGGGGGCGGGGAGTAGAGAAACCCCTGCCCGAGGCGTTTGACCATGGCCACTCCAATTCGCGCGGGCGTACGAGAGAAATCACTCACCGCACGCGCCTGGAAGTTCACGCCGTCAGCGGTTGCGATCCTTCGGATCGGCGCTGGCCTTCTCTTCATGCAGCACGGTCTGCAAAAGCTCTTCGGAATGTTCGGCGGATTCGCGGGCACTCCTGGCGCGACGGCACCGCTCGCGTCGCTCATGGGTCTCGCCGGCATCCTCGAGCTCGGTGGCGGGCTGCTGCTCGTGCTCGGACTGTTCGTCCGTCCCGTGGCGATGATCCTCGCGGTGGAGATGATCATTGCGTACATCCGCGCTCATCTGCCGCAGGGCGCGGCCCCGATCGAGAACGGTGGCGAGCTCGCGCTCCTGTACATGTTCATCTTCCTCTTCCTCGCGGCGCGCGGGGCAGGACCGGTGAGCGTCGACGCCCGTCAGGGACGATCGGAGCCACGCGAGGTGGTGCCGGAGAGAGCGCGAGCGGCGTAACTCCGGCGTTGAACACACGACGAGGGCGCCATGTCCGAATCGCGACATGGCGCCCTCGTTTCGTGATGCCACCTAACGCGGCTTCTCTTCCAGATCGCCGATGTCCCGCAGCTGGTTGGCGCGCATCTCCTCCAGCATCCGCTTCACCTCGGGACGCCGCACCCTCGGACCGAAGTCATCCATCATGCGGATCCCTTCGCGATGATGCTTGACCACCATCTCGTAGAAGGTCCGGTCGTAGGCGTCGCCCAGGTGCGGCTGCAGGCTATCGTGCATTGCCATGTTGCCCGGCATCATGTGTGGCTGAAGCTCCTCGCCGTACGCGTTGCGCAGCATGTCCATCATCTGCTTCTGCTCCCGCTCCTGCGTCTCCTTCAACCTGCGCGCATCGGCCTTGATCTCCGAGCTGCTTCCGCCGGTCACAGCGGCCGACGCCATCTCGATGAGCCCCTCGTGATGGTCGCTCATCATGCGCAGGAACTCCTGGTCGGCATCGCGGGGCGCAGGTCGATCGGGCGCACCCATCATCGAGTGGTCCATCCCAGCCACGTGGCTGTCCCCCGCGAGCGTGCCGGCTGCGGTGTCGGTCGCGACATCGCTGCCGGAGCGCCCGCACGCCACCAGGCCGAACGCGAGCGCGACAGCGACCGCACTCGCGCGCCGCCGTGACGAAAGCAGATTCATGAAAACCTCGTGGAATACGCGGCTAGTCGAAGAGCGAAGGGGCCACCCCATCGGGCATTTCGCATGCCCGCTCCGAATGGCCCCCCCCGCGCGTCAGCTACCGCTCGGCGCGTACTGTTGCTTGAGCTGGCTTCGGTACGCCTCGCTCGCGTAGATCGCGACCTCGACACGGCGATTCTGCTGCTTCCCCGCGTCGCTGTCGTTCGTCGCGACGGGCTCCGTCTCGCCGCGCCCAACCGTGCGCAGCCGCGCCCGAGCGACGCCCTGCGTCGCCAGATAGCTGGCGGCCGAGCTCGCGCGACGCTCCGAGAGGTCCCAGTTGTACGAGTCGGGTCCGTCGGAGTCGGTGTGGCCGACGATGAGCAGATCGGTGTTGGGATACTTGTCGAGGCTCGCCGCGAGGTTCCGGAGGTTTTGTGCCGCCTCCGCGCGCACGCGGTCTGAATCGAAGTCGAAGAGCAACCCGGACGCGAAGGTCACCTGAATCCCCTCGCCGACTCGCTCGACCTTGGCGCCCGGGATGTTCTGCGCCAGCTCACCGGCCTGCTTGTCCATCTGGTTGCCAATGATGGCGCCGACGACACCACCGACGGCAGCGCCAATGATGGCGCCGCGGGCGGTCGAGCCCGTCTGGTTGCCGATGACACCGCCAATTGCGCCCCCGGCGCCGGCGCCGATGATCGCACCGCGTTCGGTGCGGCTGAGGCTCGAGCATCCGGCGGTGAGGAGCGTGATCGCCAGGACGCCGGTGATGATACGCGCGTTCGAGTACATGGTCGTTGGTCCTTGCTGACGTGGTTGGCCGCTTGAGCGGGCAGGGGGCGTGCCATCGAACGAATCGCGCCCGCTTTGCGTTTGTGATCCACGTCCAATAGCCTACACGCCATGCGCCTGCTGCTCTCGTACCTTCGCCGGTATTCGGGGCTCGTCCTCCTCGCGCTCGTCCTCGCGGCGATCAATCAGATCTTCTCGCTGCTGGACCCGCTCATCTTCCGGCACATCATCGACGACTACGCGACGAAGTTCCGCGAACATACCACGGAGCAGTTCTTCCGCGGAGTGGGCCTGCTCCTCGCCGCCGCCGTCGGTGTCGCGTTCGTGTCGCGGGTCGCCAAGAACTTTCAGGACTACTTCGTCAACGTCGTGACGCAGCGCGTCGGAGTGGACCTCTACTCCGACGGGATCCGGCATTCGCTCTCGCTCCCCTTCCAGGTGTTCGAGGATCAGCGCAGCGGGGAGACGCTGGGCAAGCTCCAGAAGGTTCGGTCCGACGTCGAGCGATTCATCGCCGCGTTCGTGAACATCCTGTTCACGACGCTCGTGGGCGTCGTCTTCGTGATGATCTACGCCTTCAACGCGCACTGGTCGATCGCCCCGGCGTACCTCGCGACGATCCCCATCCTCGGCGGCCTGAGCTCCGTGCTGAGCCGCAAGATCAAGGTGCTCCAGAAGCAGATCGTGGCCGAGACGACGGCGCTGGCGGGCGCGACGACGGAGTCGCTGCGGAACATCGAGCTCGTCAAGAGCCTCGGGCTGGCCGACCAGGAGGTGTCGCGCCTAACGGCCACCACCGAGAAGATCCTCAAGCTCGAGCTGCGAAAGGTGCGCTACATCCGCAGCCTGAGCTTCGTGCAGGGAACGTCCGTGAATTTCGTGCGCACGATGATCCTCCTGCTCATGCTCTATCTCATCTACACGCAGGCGATCACCGTCGGACAGTTCTTCTCCCTCCTCATCTACTCGTTCTTCATCTTCGGCCCGCTTCAGGAGATGGGGAACGTCATCAACATCTATCGGGAGACGGAGGCATCGCTCGGAACGTTCGAGAAGATCATGCAGACGCCGCCCGATCCGAAGCCGACGTCGCCGGTTCCGGTGGACAATCTGCGTGTGCTGGAGTTCGATCGCGTCTCGTTCACCCACCAGACCGCATCGACTCCGGCGCTGAGCGACGTGAGCTTCCGGGTGCAGCGGGGAGAGACGGTGGCCTTCGTGGGGCCGTCAGGCGCCGGAAAGAGCACGCTCGTCAAGCTCCTGGTGGGGCTCTACACGCCGAAGGACGGACGGATTCTCTACAACGGCGTCGAGAGCACGCGCGTGAACCTCGATCGACTGCGGGAGCGCATCGGGCTCGTGACGCAGGAGACGCAGCTCTTCGCCGGCACCATCCGGGAAAACCTGCTCTTCGCGCATCCCGGCGCGAGCGATGAGGAGTGTCTCGCGGTGCTGCATCAGGCAGCGGCCGACGGGCTGCTGCATCGGGCCGATCGCGGTCTCGATACGGTGATCGGCGAAGGTGGGATGAAGATTTCCGGTGGCGAGAAGCAGCGGCTCGCCATCGCCCGAGCGCTGCTCAGGAAACCGCACCTGCTCGTCTTCGACGAGGCGACGTCATCGCTCGACTCGCTCACCGAGGAGGAGATCAGCCGCACGATGCGCTCGGTCGCGGCCACCTCCAACGTCATCACGGTGCTGATCGCTCACCGGCTCTCCACGGTGATGCACGCCGACCGCATCTACGTACTCGAGCGCGGTCGCGTGATCGAGACCGGGCGACACGAGGAGCTGCTCGACCTGACGGGACTCTACTACGCGATGTGGCGGCAGCAGGTGGGGGAGAGGCCCAGGGATCAAGGTGGTCAAGGTAGTCAAGGTGGTCGAGGAAGTCCGGGCGCCCGCGACGTTCGGGGCGCCGTCCCGGCAGTCCCTTGAGCACCTCGACTACCTCGACGACCTCGACGACCTCGACTACCTCGACTACCTCGCCCCAACAAGCGTCAGCGTAAACGTCGACCCCTTCCCGAAGGTGCTCCGGGCGCGGAGATCGCCGCCCATTCCCCTCGCAAGCTCGCGGCTGATGGAAAGTCCGAGCCCGACACCCTCCGCCGTGCGAATGCCGGTAACGTCCACCTGGACGAACGGCTCGAAAATCCGCTCGATTCGATCCGCCGGGATGCCCTTTCCCGTGTCACTGACCCTGACGAAGACGAGCCCCTCGGCACCCGCTCTCTCCGCGACGTCGATCGTGACCGCGCCCCCCGCATCCGTGAACTTCACCGCGTTCGACAGAAGATTCAGCAGGATCTGCTGAAGCTTTTCGCGATCGGCGCGAACCGTCACCGCCGTCGTGGGAAGCCGCACATCGTAGCGCAGCGACTTCGCCGCCAGCTGTGGCTCGATCAGCGGGGCGAGATCGGCGATGACATCGGCGATGGCGAGATCGGTGAGGTTGAACTCCAGTCCGCGCGCTTCAATGCGTGCGAGATTGAGCACGTCGTTGATGAGCCGAAGCAAGTGGCGTTGGCTTCGATCGATGCGCTCCAGCGCCGCCTTCTGCGCCTCCGATATCGGCCCGTGCAACCCCATCGCCAACAGCTGAACGTGTCCCGCGATCGCGTTGAGCGGCGTCCGGAGCTCGTGACTCATCGTCGCCAGGAACGCGCTCTTCGCGCGATTCGCTTCGTCAACCTGGGCTTTCGCCACGCGGAGCTCCTCGTACGCGCGCTCCGTGGCACGGGTTGCACGTCGATCCCGCCCAATACGCGCCGCGGCACCGACGCGGGTCAGCAGCTCGCGTGCGGCGAACGGCTTGACGAGATAATCGTCGGCGCCCGCCTCGAGCCCCTGCACCCTGGACTCCTCGCCAGCGCGCGCCGACAGGAGAATGACGGGCACGTCGCTCGTGAGCGGATCTCCCCGCAGCCGCGCGAGCAGCTCGAATCCATCGAGTCCGGGCATCATTACATCGGCCAGCACCAGGTCCGGGGGCTCACCGGCGGCCACCGAGGCTCGGATGGCATTGAGTGCCAGCTGGCCATTCGCGACGCCGTCGACGTCCCATCCGTGCTCTCGCAGGAGGCGCACGATGTACGACCGCATGTCGGCATTGTCGTCGGCAACCAGAATACGACCGGCGGCGGGAGGCAACGAATCGGTCGCCGCCGGGCTCCCGTCCCACGACTCGTCAGGCACCCAGCCTGCCGCCTCGGCGACGAAGATCTCGCCGAGCCGGGCCGTTGCCTCGCGCCGAGCGGCCACACCGATTCGATCGGCTGGGAGATGCGCCGTGCCAAACGGGATGCGCACGACGAACGTCGACCCACGCCCGACCGTGCTGCTGACGCCGATCGAGCCACCGTGCAGCCTGACGAGCTCCTGCACCAGCGCCAGCCCAATGCCCGTTCCCTCGTGCGTCCGAGAGCGCGCATTTGGGACACGGTGAAACCGCTGGAAGATCAGCGGGAGCTGGTCCGCGTCGATCCCGACGCCCGTGTCACGCACTTCCAGCTCGGCGTAGCCGCCGCCCGCGCGCGTTGCGACCTCGATCTCGCCTTCGAAGGTGTGCTTGAGCGCGTTCGACAACAGGTTGAGCACCACCTTTTCCCACATGCCTCGGTCGAGAAACACCGGCTCGGGCAGCCGAGCGCAGCTGACCACGAGGCGCAGTCCGGCCTTCTCCACGGCCGAGCGGAAGACGCTCGCGAACTCCGCGCACGATTCCGAAAAGTCCACGGGCTCGTAAGACGCCTCGATACGTCCAGCCTCGATGCGGCTGAAGTCGAGCAGCGTGTTGACGAGCTTCAGCAGCCGCTCCGCGTTGCGCTGGATCAGCTCCAACCGCCCGCGATTCGCGGGGATGGTGTTCTCATCGGCGAGCGCATCTCGAACGGGCCCGACGATCAGCGTGAGCGGCGTTCGGAACTCGTGGCTCACGTTCCAGAAGAATCGCGTTTTTGCTCGATCGAGCTCGGCCAACGCCTCGGCTCGGCGGCGCTCTTCCTCGTACGCGCGCGCATTGGCGACCGCCGCGCCCACCTGCCCGGCAACGACATCGAGGAACTGACGATAGCTGTCGTCGAGGGCGAGACGGGGACTCACGCCGCACACCATGACACCGGCGATCTGGTCCTGCGTCGTCGATGGCACGGGGAGCACGACAGCGGTGCGGAGCGGCTCGGGCCATTCGCCCGCTACGATCGACCCGAACCGACGCTCGACGTCGTTGATGACCTGCGTTCGACCGGAGCGCGTGACTTCCGCGATCGGCCAACCGCTCGCGTCGCTCGCCATATCATCCGCGACGGGAATAAGCAGAGGACTGGCGCCACCGCCCGGCGCGACGCCGGTGGCGCCGGCGAGCCGAGCCTCCGTTCCGCCCGTGCCCAACAAGTAGATGAGCGCGAGAGGCACATCCCTCGCGTTGCGCGCGAACGTTTCCACCGCGATCTCGCACGCCTCCTCGGCGGAGGTCGCATCCCCGGATCGTGCGCCGAGGTCGCGGAGCATGCGCACCCGTCGCTCGCTGAGAACGCGGCCGGTGTTCTCCGTGCAGGTGACGAGAATGCCCCCGAGGCCGCCCTCATCAGGAACGGGGCTGTACGAGAACGTGAAATACGTCTCTTCCACGAAGCCGTAGCGATCCATGGGAAGGAAGAGATCCTCATCCCACGTCGCGCCTTGACCGGCTCGGACGTGATCGACGCGCAGTCCGAGAATGTTCCAGATCTCCGCCCACACTTCCGCGCCCGGCTGGCCGACGGAGCGCGGGTGCTTGGCGCCCAGGATGGGGCGGTAGGCATCGTTGTATATCTGGTAGAGCTCCGGCCCCCACCAGAGCAGCATCGGGAATCGGTTGTTGAGCACGATCCCCACGGTCGTTCGGAGGCCCGGTGACCACTGATCGATAGGTCCGAGCGGCGTCGCAGCCCAGTCGAAGCGCCGAATGAGGTCCCCCATCGCGCCGCCGCCAGTGACGGTGTGAGCGGGCTCCGTCCCTCTCGGGACATCGGGAACAGCCTGGGAGGAGTGGCCCGGCAAAACGTTCCGCAGGTTTGTCATTGGGCTGCGGCGACGATTACCGTGGATGCGGAGTCGTCGCCGTCGCGCGCGAGTGGCGATCGATCAGCTCTGCGTGGCCGCGCGCCGCGGAATCCGAGGCCGACGGGTTGAGCTCACGGATCCGCGTCCGCGCGCTATCGGCGAGCCTCGGGTCCTTCGTCGCCTCCGCGACCATCAATACGCCGAACAGCGGAATCACCTCGCCCGGCGCCAGGCGGGCCGAGCGGCGGTATTGCGCCAGGGCGAGGTCGTAGGCCTTCGCCCTGAACAGGATGTTTCCGCTGTCGAGGGCAATCTTCGCCTCGCCCGTCATCGCGGGAGCAGCGGCGACGTTCCGACTCGTGTCCCCCGCATTACTCCTGTCGAGGGGAATCCGCTGTGCCTCGGTGTCGCCTGTGTCGCAGCCCAGGAGCAGCGGGGCGAGTACAACCAGCGCAAAGCGTGCGACCACTGAGCCAGTCATTGAAGTGCCTCCGTCACGGATAAACTTAGCGTAAGTCATTAGCGCGAGTCAGGGATCGCGCGACCGTGACACGCAATGCACACCGAGGGGTTCCTGGAGCGGACCCGAGCGGCGTTGAAGCCAGGACCGTGCGGGTTGAATCGGAATCCACCGCCAACCGCGGAGTGGCACACAACGCAATCGCGCTCGCCGTGGCACGATGCGCAGGATTCGAGACTCTGGCGCGCGGCCTGTCCGTGTCCGAGGCTGAATCCCCGGAATGCATCGTGGTAGCGTGCCGTGCCAATGCGCCGCGTCGCCACCACCCCGCTTTGCTGGTGGCAGCTCTGGCAGAACTGCGCCGCGTTGTGGCAATCGGCGCAATTAGCCTCGCGCGCGTAGGCGGCGCTCGGGTGCCGCGCGAGGAACGCCGAGGGGTGGTAGCGTGACTGAGCCCCGGCATCGGGACGGTGACACTCGAGACACATCGGGCGCGTGTGACAGGTTTCGCATGCGCGCGGACGCGCGTTCGCTTCCGCGCTGTGCTCCTCTCGAAAATCCGGCGTGTGACTCGGCGGCGGCGTGCGCGACAGTTGCGCGCCCGCGGCCCGCCCGGGGCCCGCCGCCGAGAGTGCCGCAACAGCGCGAGGCGGAACTCCCACGTGGCACGTGAGGCAGCTCTCGCGCGCGTGGCACGTCGCGCACGACTCGCCCCCGCGCTGCGCATCGCGGCCGTGGCCGCGGAGGAATTCCCGCCTGGCGTGACTTGCAGGCACCGGCTGGGACGTCGCATACCTCGGTGAGCGGTCGTCCAGGGCCAATGCACTGATCACCGGAGATTCGGCGGCGTTGACGTGGCAGGTGATGCAGAGGTTCCGCGCGTGACAGGTCGCGCAATTTGCCGCGATGCCCCGCTGTCCGGGGGGGCGATTGACGAGGCGGGCGAGTCGGCCGTGACCCCCTAGTCGAAAATCGGGCGCGTCGTGAGATCGGGGACGGGGGAATTGCTCGATCTCCTGCGTCGTTAGGCCGGGTGCCTCGGTCAGCGGGACGTGGCAGGTTGCGCAGGCGTCGCTCGGGACCTCCACGTGCGGCCCGCTGAGTCCATGACAGTCGAGACACTGCCCGATGACGGCGTGTCGCACGGCCATCCGCTGCGCTCCACGTTCCGTGTGACACCGCCCGCAACTCTGGATCAGCGCGGAGTCCGCGGGATTGCGTGCGGCGGCCGCACGGCTGTGCGCACTGTGCGTGAATCGAAGATTGCTCCCGCGCGGGCGCGTCGGGGCCTCCCAGGAGATGCGCGGCTGGATCACGCCGTCATGACACGACGCGCACCCCGATGGCTCGGGCCACATTGGCTGCGCCGCGTCGGTTACCCCGGCATGGCACGCCGTGCACAGTGGGAACAGCCGGGCGTGCTTCTCGTGCGGGAAACGATCCTGCCACAACCCGTCCCCATCCGATGCCGCCATGAGTGCACCACCGGTCACCAGTGCGAGCATCACTGCTCGCCCCGCGTGCCGGACCCATTTCGCGCGCCACACGGGGCTCACTGTCTCCGCCGTCGCGCTGGAGGCAGGGGCGTTCGATCGGCGCTGGAGCCGAAGGCGAGACTGACGCCGGCTCGCGCGCGGACGTGCGCGAGGGATGAACTACTGGCATCGGGACGCTCGCGCTCATCACTCACTCGCGCGACGTCGGCCCACAGACGCCGCCTTCCACTCGATTGCCATTCGCCGCGCGCCCCAACCCAGAGGCTGGTTGCATCGTAGTAGCGGAGCTCGAGAGGCCGCGCGAGCGACCCTCCGTAGACGTCGAACGACAACCGCTCGTTTGGCGCGAACGTCACTGACCCGTCGGCAAAGCGCGAGGACGCGCCGGGCCCGTGCTCGAGCCCATAGTTGCCATCCAGCGTCCACCGCGCATTCAGAGTCACCGTCGCTCCCGCGCTCGCGCGCCATCCGCGATCCTCCAGCCGCGGCACCAGCGCGGTGGAGATCCCCGCGTCCTCGTAGCGATAGAGCTCCCCGCGCGCGCGCAGCGACACCGAGGTAATCGCCTGCAGCTCGGCGAACGCGTTCACCGCGTTGTACGACACGGGGCTAAACGCGCCCCACAGCGTCCAGAGACTGAAGTAGGGGCGGTAGCGACGCACGCCGCCCGACACCGAGAACCTCGGCTGCAAATACGTGAGCGTCAGATCCGCGCTTCCCAGGCGGCCTTCGGCGATGTTGTAGTCGAACCCTCCCGTCGCCCGCAACGGCCTGACGAGACCAACGACCGACACCGCCGCACGTTCCGAAACGAAGTAGTCATCTTGCGGATCGATCTCCCGGCGATACTCGGCGCGAAGGTCGATGTCGCGATAGAGCCACGCTGCCTCCGCCCCCGCGACGATCTGACGGTCGCGCGGTCGCCACTCATCGAGCGGATTCAGCGCGGGGTTGGTCACCGCGACGACCGCCGCCTGTCCAAGCCCCCATCCGCCGTATCCGGTGACATCGAGCGATGCCTTCGCCCATCCAACGCGCAGCCAGGCGCCGTCGAACCCTAACGGCTCGAGCCGCGATGCCAGTAGCTGACGTCCCGCACGCGCCGTCAGCGACGCGCGCTGATAGTCCACGTATCCTTCGATGAGTTGCGCGGAGGGTTCGGTTCCGGGCCACACGTCGTCAGGCCCGACATCACCGACGACACGGCCCGTCGCGCGCAGTGAAAGCCCCTCCACCCCCAGGCCCCACATCGCCACGCTGGCGGAAATCGTCATCGGCACTCCCCGCAGCTCGGGCCCGGCGCGGAAGAAATAGCAGTGCGAGCCCGCACCGCATCTCACGGCATGCCCATCCGGTGTTTGGAATCCGCCGCCCGGCGCCGGCACTGCCTCATCGGCCGCAATACTGTCGGCGACGAGACCGCGGAACGACACCGCCTGTGCTCGTGCGTCGAGGCGAAGACGATACTCCTGCGCGCCGCTGGAAGCGGATCCGGCCGCGAGCACGCAGGCGGCAATGAACGGACGCGACGCTCTCATCGCGTCGCGGGAGTAACGAGCTTCGGGCGATACGCGGCGGGGTCAGCGAGGAAGTGACAGGTGCTACACTCTTTCTCGACGTGATGGTCCTTCACCTGCTCGGCGTGGCATGCGCCGCACAGGCCGCGCGCCGGCGTCAGTTGTGTGATCGTCGCCGTCGCGTGACACGCATCGCATCGCTGATGGGCGACCTCGAGCGTGTGTGCTGCCCGCGGCGCCGCGCCGGCGTGACAGGACGCGCAGCCGCGACGAGCCGCGTGATGCTCGTTATGACAATCCTGACATTGCGCCTTCTCCGCGGCAGGCGCGAGCGTGACGGGCGTCGTGTGACACTCGACGCACGTACGTGTGAGATGGAACGAGTGCAGGAACTCTACCGGCCGGGCTCGGGGCCGGCGGTCGTCCACGGTCACTATTACAGTCGCCGGCCGTGGAGCGCCGTACTCGTTGGCGCGGTGGCAGGTGGCGCAGCGCGCGGATTCGGGCTCTCGATGGTGGCACGCGGCGCAGCCGCGCGGCGGCTCGAAGGTGAGGCGTCCGTGACCGGTGCCCGTCGCATGGCACGCGAGGCACGAGAGCTTCTCGTGCCTCGCGTGCGGAAAGGTATCGACGACCGACGCGTGATTCGCGTCGCGGACCGACGTCCTTACCCCGGTGCGCTCGAGATTCCACGTGGCAGCGGCCGCGCTCCCCGTCGTCGCGAGCACGAGCACTACCACCCCGAATTGTGTCCTGCTCACGAGGGCCTATGGCGCGATCGATTCACCTGCCACGGCGCTTCCGCGGGAGATGTGCATCGAGCTGAAGTACGCCGGATCACCCATCCTGTCCAGCCAGGCCTGCTCGGCCACGGACGCGGACGGCAGGGAATAGTAGCTCCGGATGTAGTTGACGGTGGCGAGGAGTAGCGCCCTGCACAAGAACGGGTTGTGAACGCCTTTCGAGTTGTCGCTGTTCGCTTGCCCGAACTCGCCACACAGCCGCGCATTGAACTCGGCGCCCTCGGCCGGCGTGACCATGTTGTCGGTCGTGCTCCATTCTCCCGGCCGCGTTGCCCTCACCGTGGGCAACA
>DASRHU010000103.1:0-7233 GCA_035650335.1 Gemmatimonadaceae bacterium
CCGGTCCGCGCCGGAATCGCCAGAAGGCTGAGCGAGACGAACGCGATGTATGCCCAGCGTTTGCCGAGTATCGCGATGATGCCGAGGCCGACGAAGAGGAGTACGCCAACGGTATCCATGCGCGCCTGACGGGTCGGACGAGGATCTCACGGAGTGCGCACCACGGCGACGGCCGAATCCGTCAACCCTTCCACGGTCGCGAACACGACCGTGCTGCCGGCACGCTTTCCCGTCACCAGTCCGACGCCGCTCCCGCTCGCGCCTCCGCCAGGCTGTCCGCGCACCGTCGCGATGGTTGTGTCGGACACGCGCCAGTCGAGCGACGCACGGACGAGCGCCGTGCCGGAGCTGTCCTCGAGAAGCGGATACAGAATTCCTTGCTCGTCGACGGCGATGCGGAGTGTGTCCGGAGAGAGCCGAACCGTCGCGACGCGCACCGGACGTACGACGATGACGGCGCTGTCCATCGGCGGGGAACCGCCCTGCGTCACCACGAGGTAGCCGCTGTCGCCGGCAGGCTCGCGCTCACCGTGACGTCTGCAAACCGTCCTTCGAAGATGGCAATGCGCTCGGTGCTGAACCGGACGAAGTACTCCGGCTCCTCCGGCGACGTGCACGCGAACAGCGGCGCGAGCGTCGCGACCCGGAAGATTGGCATGAGTCGGCGGTGGGGATGTCAGCTGCTGAGCGCAACGGCACGCGCCGACGCCACCCATTCCAGAATCAGCGGGTCCGGCGTGCCCTGCGCCACGTATCTCCTGCAAGGCTCGTCCAGCATCGGACGTGCCTCCGCCGCTCGCCCGAGCCGGGCGAGGCCGACTCCGAGCAGGCACGTATTGATGTTCGCCTCGGTGTTCGTCCGCTCGGGCGCCTCCACCAGCGTCACCGCCGCACGAAACCGCTCGACCGCCTGCGGGATGTCGCCTGCGGCCAGGAAAGCCATCCCCGCATAACGATGCACGTCGGCGCGATGAGCGGGGCTCACGGACGCGGACGAGCCCAGGCGGCGTTCGGCGATCGTTAGCGACTTCAGCGCCTCCGCCTGGCGCCGGAGCCGGAGAAGCAGGGGAATCCGCTGGGCCGTGAGGTAGCCGGTGACCGATGTCGAATCCGGACCGGTGCTCGCGACGGCGATGGCCGTGTCGAGGAGCGTGAGGCCTTCATCGACGCGACCGAGTGCGGCGACGATGAACGCGAGATTCCTTTGAGCGCTCCAGATCCGCCAGTGCTCGGGCGAAGTGCCGGCGCGAAACCACCGCAGGGCCTGTCGCTCGTGCACCTCCGCCGAATCCGGTCGCCCCTCCGCCATCATCGTGAGCGCCAGCGCCTCACGAGACATGCCTCGCGCCATTGGGGGACCGTTCAGCCGCTCCTCCAGCAGCACGGCCGCGCGCTGCAGTGATTCGGCCTCCGCCAGGCGACCCCCCGCGACGAGCGCCATCGCGAGGTTGCGCCGCACCGTGCGCACGTCCTGATGCTCGGGCGGCTCGACCTTCAGGAGCAGATCGACGGCCTCACGGTACAGCGCCGCAGCCTCCGAATACCGATGCGCGCCATGACGCTCGGCTCCCTTCGAGTTGAGGCGCGCGGCGAGCTCGATCGGATCCTTCACCGGAACCTTCTGCTCGAGAACGTTCAGTCGCGTGATCAGCTCCCGCGTAACGACCGAATCCATCGTCACCATCAGGAGATTCGCGGTTGCCTTCATCACGTCCTCGTTCTCGTCGCCGAGCAGTCGCCGAAGCGTGGTGAGCGACGAATCGAACAGCGGGCGTGCCGCCGCCTCTCCCGCATACGACACGGTGACGATCCCGATCTCCTGCTGGATTCGCGCCGCCTCCACGTCGTCGGGCCCGAAGATGGCGAGGCGACGCTCGTACGCTTTCCGAAGGAGGGCGAGGGCACGCGCATACTCTCCGCGGGCGGCCCGCATTCCGCCAACGGCGCGCCACATCGCTGCCTGTTGCACGGAATCTCCACTCATCGAATCCATCGCGCGCTCGGCATCGTCGAGCAGGCTCGTCACCCGAAGCGTGTCGCCGCCCGGGTACTTGTTAGGATCGCCGCGCTCGATGAGTCCGGTGAGAACCTTGCGCACCTCATCGGCCGCGACCCGCTCACGCTCGGCGCGGTCTCGCTCGCGCGCGATGCGGCGCGCCTGCATGGTTGCGGTGGCCGCGAAGCCAAGGAGCATCACCGCGAGCATCGCACTCCCCGCGACGAGCGCCTTGTTGCGAGCGACGAACTTCACCGTTCGATACCGCACCGAGTCCGGCCGCGCGATGACGGGCCGGCCGGCGAGGTAGCGCTCGACGTCCTCGGCAAATTGGGCTGCCGAGACGTAGCGCCGCTCCGGCTCCTTGCGAAGCGCCATGAGCACGATGCGGTCGAGATCGCCGTGCAGGGCACGGCGGACGGCCGGTGAAGCGGCGAGTGTGCTGGGCGGTGGCGCAGGCGACTCGAGGATGGCTCGCTCCAGCTCGCTCACTGTCCGCCCGGCGGCAGGGAACGGCTTGGCGCCGGCGAGCATCTCGAAGAGGAGCACGCCTAACGCGTAGACGTCGGTGGCGACGCTCGGGGCTTCGCCGCGCAGCTGTTCCGGCGCCGCGTACTCGGGCGTCAGCAGGCGGATGTCGGGCGTCGTCCTGCCGGCGAGTGAGGCTTCCTCCTCGAGGTCCATCAGCTTGGCGATGCCGAAGTCGAGGAGCCGCGGTGCGCCGTCGGCTTGCACGAGAATGTTCGACGGCTTGATGTCGCGGTGCACCACGAGCCGCCCGTGCGCGAACTGGACGGTGCTCGCCACCTTCAGGAAGAGCGCCAGTCGCTCGCGAATCCCGAGCGCACGCTGCGCACAGTAGGTCGTGATGGGAATTCCGTCGACGAGCTCGAGGACGATGTAGGGTCGGCCGTCCTCGAGCGCACCCCCGTCGAGGATGGTCGCGATGCCCGGATGAACGAGACGCGCCAGCGCCTCGCGCTCGATCCGAAAGCGGCGGACCATCTCCGCCGTCCGGTAGCCGGGGCGTAGCACCTTGAGCGCGACGGCCTGTCGATAGGCGCCGTCGGAGCGCTCGGCACGATAGACATCGCCCATGCCGCCGGCGCCGATCTGCGACACGATGCGGTATGGCCCGATGCGGGTCCCCGCGGCGAGCGAGGGCTCGAGCGCCGCGGTCGAGAGCCGTTTCTCGGCGAGGAGACCGACATCCCGCTCGTGCGCCTCGAGCATTGCCTCGACCTCGAGACGGATCGTCATGTCCGACCCGCACACCTGGTCGAGGAGTGCGGCCCTGCCGGACGGATGTACCTCGAGCGCGCGATCGAAAATCGACGCGATCCGGTTCCACAGCTCGCGGTCCAGCTCGGGATGCATCGGTACGCGCCGCTCCGGGCTCGTGTTCACGTCATCTGTCATGGCGTCGGATCGCCTCCGGTCTGGACATCGGGCACCGGCTCACGGCATCGCGCGGAAGAGGCCGAGATCCCGCGCCACTTCTTTCCTTAACCATGCGCGGGCCGCAAGCCACTCGCGTTGAACCGTCTTGCTGGAAACGCCGAGCAGCGCGGCCGTCTCCTCGAGCGTGAGCCCGCCGAAGAAACGGTATTGAACGACGTCGCTTCCGCGTGGATTGATCCGCTCGAGTCGCGTGAGCGCGTCGTCGAGCGCGAGAAGCTCCTCGGCCTCCTCGACGGTCAGTGACTCTTCCACATCCTGAAGGGGCACCCGCTCCGCTCCTTCGCCGCGCTTCACTCGCGCGCGGCCGCGTGCGTAGTCGACCAGCACGCGGCGCATCGTCGTCGCCATGATCGCGAAGAAACGCGTCCGCTCGTGAGGCTCGAGCTCGCTCACCCCGATCAGCCGCAGGTAGGCCTCGTTCACGAGTCCCGTGGTCTGCAGGGTGTCCGCCGCGTGCTCGCGGCGGAGGTACGAGTGCGCGAGCACGCGCAGCTCGTCGTAGTGGCGGGCCACGAGCTCGTCCACGGCGGGACGCGATTCCGAGGTCATGTCCAGTCCGCGCTGGAAACGACGCTATCCACGGTGGAGCCTTTCAGCCACCCACTCTGGAGGTCGTCATGCACGTGAAGCGGCGGGTTCTGTTCGGGTTTGCGTTGCTTTCGCTGGGCGTCGCCGCGGGCGTGTCGGCGTGCGGCACGGACGACGTGTCGGCGCCCGTGCCGGCGAAGCCACATGCGACGGTGATCGATGCGGGAGATGACCACGGCGAAGCACACGAGAATCGGGAGGAACCGACGACACTCTACATTTGGGGGAGCGATCAGGACCATCAGTCGCCCGACTTTCTCGCGGTCATCGACTTCGATCGGCGATCGAAGGACTACGGCAGGGTGCTCAGGACTGTTCCGCTCCCGCCGCCAGGAAACACCGGGAACGAGCCGCATCACTGCCACACGTCCGCGAACAAGAAGATTCTCGCGTGCGGCGGGCTGCTGAGCCTGCTCAAGGGACAGAACGACATCTTCTTCTTCGACATCTCCCGGGCGCGCGACCCCAAATTTCTGTTCTCGACCCGCGCGCCGAACTCGAGTATCACCGATGACTTCTTTCCGCTGCCTGGCGGCGGGTTCCTCGTGACCAACATGGGATCCGCGACGGGCGGCCCGGGAGGACGGGTGGTGGAGTTCAACCGTGAGCTGCAGATCGTGGGTGAATGGCCGGCAACGTTGCCCGAAGATGGCGGCTTCAATCCCCACGGCATCGACATCGACTTCTCGAAGAACCTGATGGTGACGAGCGATTTCGTCAATCCGGTGACGACGCTCAACGTGTGGACGGGGCCCATCGAGCTGCGCAGCTCTCTGAGATTCTGGGATCTCGCTCAACGCCGCATCACCCGAAGCGTCTTCCTGCCGGACCAGGCCGGGACGATGGACGTGAAGCTCATCCCCGGCGATCCGCGCGGCCGCGCAATCACCGCGAACATGTTCACCGGCCTCGTCTACACGGTGGACCCGACTGATGGCAGCTACGTGCAGTCGTTCGACTGCGAGACGATCACTCCACATATCGAAGTGCCGGTGCGTGGCGGCATGACGCAGCTGCTCGCCATGCCGAGGAGCGGCAGTCGGCTCATCTTCGGTTCGTTCCAGGCGGGACAGGTGGGACTCCTCGACATTACCGATCGAAACCAGTTCAAGCAGGTGTCGGTGGTGAACCTCGGGATCGACACCGGGCCGCACTCGATCCATCTCACGCACGATGACAAGCGGCTCGTGATCACCGACTACTTCCTCGACCAGGATGATTTCGGGAAGATTCACTTCGAGGGAGACCACAAGGTTCGCGTCCTGAAGGTGAGCGACGAGGCGCTCGAGGTGGACGAGGATTTCCAGATCGTGGACTTCAACACGGCGTTCTCGTGGGGCCCCTCGCGGCCGCACGGCATCGCCTTCAAGTGATCGTCCGCTGACCCACCCCGGCCGCGGAGGGCGATCGCTCAGCTGGAGCGTGAGCGATTCCCTCCCGCGCTTGGGGATTTCTTCGCGCATGCCGTGACTGGACCCGCTGCCTGACAAGTGACATGTTGGGAGCGCCGCTTTCTCTTCCCGCCGACACCACGCGCCATCGCCATGGGCACACCGCGCGACCAGAACACGCCCGAGTCGTTGATTGATGCGCCACGGATGGGAGCGCAGAAGAAAATGACGGCGGTGCGCGTCCGCGCCCTCTCGGAACGCTTGGCTGGGCTCGCGAGGCAGGGGCCCGGCGGACGCGCGGCCGCCATCGACCTGCTTCGGACGATGGATCGCGATGCGGATTTCTCTCCGTCGGCGCGCGCGGTGTTTCAGGATCTTCTCGCGGTGTGGGGCGTCGCGACTCCGCATCCCATTGGCATTCCCGCGAACGACACACCGTACTGGCTGCGCGGCGAGCGGCTGCTCGCCAACCACCAGTCCAGCGCGACCTTCCCCGAGAGCGCCGACATCGTCGTCATCGGTGCTGGTCTCAGCGGGGCCTCGGCGGCGTATCACCTGGCCGTTGAGAGCCCATCCGGCGCTCGCATCGTCGTGCTCGAGCAGGGCGAGCCGGCGGGCGAAGCAAGTGGCCGAAACGGCGGGAACTTCGAGCTCTTTCCGGAGAACTCGGTCGGACTGTACGAAGGCCTGGCGCGCGAACGAATCGCGTTTCTGCGGCGCCGGTATCCGGGGCTCCCGTCCGCGATCGTGCAGGCCGAGAGCGAACGGCAGGCATCGGTCGTTCTCGGCCTGGCGTTGCGAAATCGCGAGCTGCTCAAGGGAATCATCCTTCGCGAGCACATCGACTGCGACTTCGCGCCGAAGGGCTGGCTGCATCTCGCATGCAATGAAGAGCAGGAACAGGGAATGTGCGAGGAGGTGACGCTCGCCGCCCAGCACGGCCAACGGATCGAGCTCTGGTCACGACGCAAGATCCGCGAGGAGTTCGGTATCGAAGCCGCCTACCTCGGCCGCTTCAGCCCGGGCGATGGGACCTACCATCCGTTCAAATATGTGTGCGGGCTGCTGCAATGCGCCTTGCGGCGGGGCGTCGAGCTCTACACCCACGTGCGCGTCGTCGACGTGGCATCGCGATCGCCTGACGAGCACCAGATACTCACCGAGCGCGGGACGATCATCGCGGGCCGCGTCATCGTTGCGACGAATGCGTTCACGAGCCAGCTCTTTCCCGAGCTCGGCGAAATTCGTCCGCGGCAGAGCCAGATCCAGGTCACCGAGTACGCGCCCGATCGAACGCGCGGTCGTGTGGTCACCTGCGAAGACGGACCCGTCTTCTTCAATCAGCCGCGCGACGGGGCACGTGATGGCATGGCGCCGGTGCTGATGGGAGGCGGGGCGGATCGACCCGTGCGAAGTCCCTCGTCCCGCCGTCGCTCTCCTCGGGTACATGCGAAGCTCCTCGCACTTCGCTCGCGATTCTTTCCCGAGCTCGAAGGGAGGCCGCCGTCGGCCGAGTGGATCGGCGCGATGGCGTTCACTCCCGATCAGCTCCCCGCGATCGGATTCCTCAGGCCAGGTGTCATCGTTGCCGCTGGCTACAACGGCTATGGCGGAAGCTTCACGACCGCGGCCGGACTCGCCGCGGCGCGCATGGCCCTCACGTCATCCACACCGGAGTGGGTGCCGGAGGATGTCTTCTCGCCGCGAAGGCTCCTGAAGAGTGAGCCGTTGTTCATGACGGCGAAAGACAGCCTCTGGCGTATCGCGACGTCGCTGTGCCGTCAGCTGAAAGTCGTT
>DASRHU010000104.1:0-14712 GCA_035650335.1 Gemmatimonadaceae bacterium
CACGTTCTTCATCGAGACCGACAATCCGAATCTCGGACGGGCGCCGAAGGCTCTCGGGAGCGGGTTCATTCTCCAGGATGCGCTGGCCGAGATCAAGTTCTCCGATCCGCTGACGATCTCGGCGGGGTTGATGTTCGTTCCCTTCTGCCGGAACTGCATCCAGAGCGCGGCGACGCTGCTGAGCCTCGACTACAGCTCGTTCGCCTTTCTCGCGACGCCGGCGACGCAATCGAGCGTCGGTCGCGACATCGGGTTCCAGGCAAAGGGCTATTTCAACGGCAACAGGATCGAATACCGCGTCGGTGCCTTCCAGGGCTTCCGCGCAGCGGCTGCCCCGGGTGCACCGGCTGCGAGAAACCCATTGCGCACAGTCGGCCGTCTTCAGGTCAACTTCCTCGAGCCAGAGACGCCGGGGATCTTCTACACGGGGACGTACCTGGGGACGAAGCGGGTGTTTACGATCGGCGGCGGCGTCGACATGCAGGCGGGGCCCGGAGACAACTACCAGGCGTTCGCGATCGATGCGTTCGTCGACTATCCGATCACCGACTCGGTCTCGGTCACCGCGCAGGCGGACTACCTGATGTACGACGGAGGTCAGACCTTCGCGACGCTCGCCGAGCAGAACGACCTGTTCATCGAGGCGGGCCTGTACTTCAAGCCGCTGCGCCTGCTGCCGTTCGTGAAGTACGAGTCACAGGACTTCGACCTCGCGACCGCTACCGACAACACGCGCTACCAGGCGGGGTTCACCTACTTCATGCGGGGTCACAACGCCAACCTGAAGGTGGCGTACACGCGGCTGGATCCCGACGCGGGCGATGCCGGGAACCAGTTCACGGCGCAGCTGCAGGTGTTTTACTACTGAGGTAATCGAGGTAGTCGAGGTCGTCGAGGTGATCGAGGTGACTTCATCGCGGCCCTTGGCCGCGACCTCGACGACCTCGACGACCTTGACGACCTTGACGACCTTGACCTTTCCCAGCGCGACCTTAGATAAAGGGAAAGGCCGATCGTTCCCGGGAGAGCTCGCGACATCCATCTTCGCGCTGAGGTAGCGCCATGGAAGCAACGCGACGGCAATTCCTCCGTTACGCGACGGGCGCCGGTGTCGGGACCGCGTTAGGCGGCCTCGCCGGACTCGGACTGACCCTGGCGCCGGCCCGCGCCAAGGCCCAGGCGCTGCGGATCAAGGACAGCAAAACCGTCCCCAGCATCTGCCCGTTCTGCTCGGTGGGATGCGCCACGCTGATCCACGTCAAGGACGGCGAGATCATCAACATCGAGGGAGATCCGCGCAGCCCGCACAACGAGGGGACGCTGTGCCCCAAAGGCGCCGCGATCTATCAGCTGCACCGCAACCCCAACCGGCCCACCAGGGTGCTGCACCGCAAGCCGGGCGCCAAGGATTGGGAGCAGGTGGAGCTCAACTGGGCGATGGATCGCGTGGCGGAGCTCATCGCGAAGACGCGCGAGGAGACGTTCATCGAGCGGATGCCCGACGGCAAGCTCGTGAACATGACTCCGGCGATCTTCGCCCTCGGTGGCGCGACGCTCGACAACGAGTTCAATCACGTCTGCCAGAAATTCTGTCGAGGCCTGGGGATCGTCGCCATCGAGAACCAGGCGCGAATATGACACAGCTCTAGCGTCCCCGGTCTGGGGGCACGGCTCGGTCGCGGCGCGGCGACGGTCTATCCGCGCAACCTGGAGCACACCGACTGCTTCGTCATCATGGGCTCGAACATGGCCGAGTGCCATCCGGTGGCATTCCGGTGGCCCATGAAGGCGAAGATGAACGGCGCCAAGCTCATTCACGTGGACCCGCGGTTCACGCGCACGAGCGCGAACTGCGACGTTCACGCACCCCTCCGCGCGGGGTCCGACATCGCGTTCCTCGGCGGACTCATCAACTACGTCATCAACAGCGAGCGGTGGAACACGGACCCCTTCTTCAGGGAGTACGTGGTCAACTACACCAACGCCGCGAGCATCGTCAGCGACGATTTCCGCGACACCGAAGACATGGAAGGTGTCTTCTCCGGGCTCGTGCAATACAACGAGCGGCCGGAGTGGCCGTACAACGCCTTCGTCGGCCAGTATCAGGCGTCCACCTGGCAGTACAAGGCGACGGCGACGCAGACGGCGGGCGAGCAGGTGGCGTACTCCGCGCGTGCGGGCGAGGCGAAACAAGCGCAGGGTCCGCAGGCCGCGCAGCCGTCCGGGGGGCCGGCCGCGCCGCAACCACCGGCACCGACGTCGTGGGATGACGTCGTCCGCTCGCTCAAGCGGCCGCCCGCACAGCGCGACGTCACGCTGCAGAATCCGCGGTGCGTCTTCCAGCTCGTGAAGCGGCACTACAGCCGCTACACCCCGGAAGTCGTCGAGCAGATCACCGGGTGCCCACAGGCGAAGTTCCTCCAGGTCGCCGAGCTGCTGCTCCAGAACTCCGGTCGCGAGCGAACGTCGGCGTTCGCGTACGCCGTGGCGTGGACCCAGCACACGACCGGTGTGCAGATGATCAGCTGCTGCGCACTGCTCCAGCTGCTGTTAGGCAACATGGGGCGGCCGGGCGGCGGGATCATGGCGCTGCGCGGCCACGCGGCGATTCAAGGCTCAACCGACGTGCCGACGTTGTACCACAGCATCCACGGGTACATGAGCCACCCGACGCTGCTCAAGAACCACCAGACGCTCCGCGATTACATCGTCGCCGAGACGCCGCCGGGCGGCTACTGGGCCAACCTGCCCAAGTTCATGGTGTCGTACCTGAAGTCGTTCTACGGCGCGGCCGCGACCCGCGAGAACAACTGGGGATACGAATGGCATCCGAAGATCCTCGGCGACCACTCGCACATGGCGAGCATGGCCGCGATGGAAGAGGGGCGGATCAAGGGGATGCTGTGCGTCGGGCAGAACCCCGCCACCTCCCTCAACGGCTCCGCGCAGCGCCGCGCGATGCGCAAGCTCGAGTGGCTGGTCGTGAAGGACAATTGGCTCACCGAGACCGCCACGCAGTGGTACTCGGCGCCGGAGATCAAGGATGGCGACGTGAAGGTGGACGACATCCAGACGGAGATCTTCTTCTTCCCATCGACGCAGATCGCCGAGTACGACGGCAGCTTCACCAACACGCAGCGGATGCTGCAGTGGCATTTCAAGGCGGCCGACCCGCCGGGCGACTGCCGGACCGACACGTGGTTCTACTACCACCTCGGGAAGCGGCTGAAGGCGCGCTACGCCAACAGCTCGGCGGCTCGTGATCAGGGGTGGAAGAACACCGTCTGGGATTACGACCGCGAGCCGGGGTCGACCGCCGGCGCGATCTCCGACGAGCCGGACGAGCTCAAGATTCTGAAGGAGATCAACGGATTCCAGACCGCCGATCCGAGCAAGCATCTCGCGGGCTTCGGCGAGCTGAAGGACGACGGCTCGACGACGTGCGCGTCGTGGATCTACTGCGGCTGCTATCCGGCGGCGGACCGCAACCTCACCGCACGCCGCCAGCCCGACCCGTTAGGCGCGCCGGGCGCGCACCTCAACTGGGGGTGGGCGTGGCCCGCCAACCGGCGCATCATGTACAACCGCGCCTCGGCCGATCCGCAGGGGCGGCCGTGGAGTGAGCGGAAGCGGTGGATCTGGTGGGATGGCAGCGCGCCGAACGCGCCGAATCCGACGACCGGTGCGGCGACGCCGGCCGGCAAATGGATCGGCTACGATGTCCCCGACTTCGGGCTGACGAAGGCACCTAACGCGCAGCCGAAGCCCGACGGTCTTGGCCTCGACGCAATGTCGGGCATCGACGCGTTCATCATGAAGCCCGACGGCAAGGGATGGCTGTACGTGCCGTCCGGGCTCGTCGACGGTCCGCTGCCAACGCATTACGAGCCGGTGGAATCACCGGTCCAGAACCTCCTGTACCCGAAACAGCAGGTGAGCCCGGTCTATAAGCACTGGGCAAAGGACAAGAGCTACAACCAGGTGGCGAAGGTCGGCGATCCGAACTACCCGCACGTCATCACCACGTACCGGCTCACCGAGCACTATCTCGCGGGCGCGATGAGTCGCTGGCTCCCGTGGCTGGCCGAGCTACAGCCGGAGCTGTTCATGGAGATGGGACGTGCGCTGGCCGAGGAGAAAGGCATCAAGAATCTCGATTGGGTGAAGATCAGCACGCCGCGCGGGGAGATTCGCGCCAAGGCGCTCGTCACCGATCGCATTGGGGTGATGAACATCGGCGGCAAACGTGTCCACCACGTCGGCATGCCATGGCACTGGGGCTGGCAGGGCTTGAGCACCGGTGACGTCGTGAACGACCTCACGTCGTGGGTCGGTGACCCCAACGTGGCGATTCACGAAGGCAAGGCCTTCCTCTGCAACGTGGAGAAGGACTAATGGCCGAGGCAATGGGGTTCTTCACCGACACGACCGTCTGCATTGGCTGCAAGGCCTGCGAGGTCGCGTGCAAGAGCTGGAACCAGCTTCCGGCGCGGGAAGGCGGCCAGTCCGAGATGAGCGGGATCAGCTACGACAACACCGTTCAGCTCAGCGGCACGACGTGGCGCCACGTGAAATTCATCGAGCAGTTCGACAGTCCGTACAACGGCCGCTGGTTGATGATGAGCGACGTCTGCAAGCACTGCGTGCAGGCGGGGTGCATCGAGGTGTGCCCGACCGGAGCCATCATCCGCACCGAGTTCGACACTGTCGTCATCCAGTCCGATGTGTGCAACGGCTGCCGCGCGTGCATCGCCGGCTGTCCGTTCGGCGTCATCGACATGAACCCGGTGTCGGGCACCGCGCAGAAGTGCACACTCTGCTACGACCGGATGAGTGTCGGCCTCGAGCCGGCGTGCTCGAAGGCGTGCCCGACCGATTCGATCCAGTTCGGTCCCATCGAGGAGCTGCGCCGCCGCGCGAACACCAGGCTGGAGCAGCTCAAGTCTCAAGGGGAGACCAGGGCTCAACTTTACGGCGCCGATCCCGAGGGTCCGGTGGGCGGGCTCAACTCGTTCTATCTGCTGGTCGATGAGCCGGAAGTTTACGGTTTGCCAAGAGATCCCGAGCTGCCGAGCCGGAACCTCGCGGCCAGCGCCGTCGGATCGACCGTCGGCGCGGCGGTGATGGGCGCCGTGGGCCTGGTGACGTTGCGGAAGCGGCGCGCGGACGAGGTCGCCGAAGCCGAGCGCGGAGGGCCGCCTCGTGCCTGACACCTTCTTCACGACCGGGCCGGGATGGACGTGGTGGATCGTCTTCTACTTCTTCGTTGGCGGCATCGCCGGCGGAAGCTTCTTCCTCGCATCCGTCCTCTACGTGCTCGGCCGGCCCAACGATCGTCCCGTCGTCAGGCTCGGCTACTATGTGGCGTTCTGGGGCGCGGTCGTCAGCGGCCTTCTCTTGATCCTCGATCTGCACCGGCCGCTACGCTTCTGGCACATGCTGTTCGAGTCGAACACCGGACAGCTGATGTTCAAGTCGTGGACGCCGATGTCCGTCGGCTCGTGGGGATTGCTGCTCTTCGGGTTGTTCGCGGCGCTGGCCGCGCTCGCGGCGGCGCGGGAAGATGAGCGCGTACGGTGGGGACCGGGCTTCGTCGTGACCAGCGGCTTCCGCACGGTCATCGCGATCGTCGGCAGTGTCTTCGCGTTCTTCCTCGCCGGCTACACCGGTGTGCTGCTGAGCGTGACGAATCGGCCGGTGTGGGCCGATTCCCCAATGCTCGGCGCGCTCTTTCTGATTTCGGCCGCATCGACCGCGGCCGCCACGCTCATCGTGCTGGCGCGCCGGCGAGTCCCCGTCGATTCACCCACCGTCGGGAGGCTGGCCGAATTCGACAAGTGGGCGCTGGTGATCGAGCTGGTCGCGATCGTCGTGTTCCTCGTCACGTTAGGCGGCGCCATCGACGTCTTTCTCAGTCTGTGGGGCGTGGTCCTGTTGCTGGGTGTGATCGGCGCCGGCATCGCGCTCCCGCTGGCGATGGGCCTCGGATGGGTGCGGCGGTGGACGGCGACGCCCGCGACGGCGGCCATGCTCGTGCTGCTCGGCGGCTTTCTTCTTCGCGTCGTGACGTTGCTTTCGTCGGAAGGCGTGCACATCGCAGGCAGCCGGGTGATCACACCGTGACCATACGATCGTCGGGCATCATTACGACCGTAGCGCTCTCGAGCGCATTGCTGATCACCGCGTGCGGGAGTCCCGAAGCGGAGCGCGTCCGAGGGGGCAGTGCGCGGGGGGCCGACGTCGGCAACCGTGACCCTCTCGTCCAAACGCACGCCGGGTCGAAGATGTATTACGACACTCCATGCCTCATGCCTGACGACGAATGCAGCGGACCGCCAGCGGCCTCGGGACTGCCGGAAGAATTCCCGGATACGAAGCGCAAGCGCAGCTAGACCAGGCCTGGCGGCCCTGGGTCAAGCTGCTCGACGTCGCGCTCGACGCGGCCGAGGGGACGGCGTGGGCTTCGGCCGTGCCCGATCTCCCGGACCACGGAGGCGCGGCGTGGCCGCCGTACATCCCGCTGCTCGATCGCGCCAACATCCGTGTCGACGGACGGCGTGCGCGCAAGCTCGTCCGCGATCTCATTCACACGGCCGCCGAGGCTCGAGAAGACGGTGTCGCAACGCCCACCCCAGTGCGCGGGCGTCGGCTCGATGCGGTTGGATTGCTACACGCCGCGATCGTGCGCGACCACGATGCCGTGGCGAAGATCGCCGACAAGGCTGGCCTCGACACGCAGGCGCTCGAGGTCATCGCGCAGCTGGCCGTGATGCCATTGCTCCACGCCTGCGCCGAGCGTTGGCGGGAGCACATTCCATCGGCGTGGACGCACGGATACTGCCCGGTGTGCGGCGCCTGGCCCGCCCTCGCCGAGGTGCGCGGTCTCGACAAGAGCCGGCGCATGCGTTGCGGCCGATGTGCGAGCGACTGGCCGTTGCCAGTTCTTCAATGCACCTACTGTGGCGAGAGCGATCACAACCAGCTCGGGACGCTCACGCCCGAGGGTGAATCGCAAACACGACGGGTGGAAGTGTGCTACACCTGCAAGGGGTATCTCAAGGCATTCACTACGCTGCGACCGATGACGCTCCGGACGATCGCGATGACCGATCTCGCGAGCGTCGATCTCGATCTCATCGCGCAGGAGCGGGAGTACTCCCGACCGTCGCAGTACGCGCACACCCTCACGCTCTCGGTGTCGCGCGCGAGCACGAGGCGATGACGCGACCCGCCGAAGTCTGCCGGGAGCTGCTCGAGACGATCGATGCGGCGGAAGGGCGTCGCAAGCGGCGATCGCGGAACACGACCGCCGATGCGATCGGTCTTCAGATCAAGCGCGATTTGCTGGAAGAGATCGTGCGCGCCGACCCGGAGGCGAGTGACTTCGAGGGGTGGCTGCTCGAGCGCTGCCTCGCCGAGGGACCGTCGGATGGGCCGCTTCGCGCGATTGCCCTAACGATCTGGGAGGAGTGGCAGCTCTCGGGGAAGAGCGAAGAGTTTCGGCGGTGGCTGGCCGAGGGGGCCCCCTCGGCCGACAAGGAGGCTCCTTCCGGGAATGGAGCGGTGACATGAGGCTTTCACGAATTGCCGCGCTCGCCGCGGCGGTGTGCGCGTTTGCTTCCTGCGGGGAGGATGAGGTGGACGTTCGCGAGCGGCCGAGCGGGATGTTGGCTGACTCGACGGTGCTGGCGGCGATGCGGAGCTCGGATACGCTCGGGCGTGTGATCTACGATCCGGCGCCTGATCTCTCGCTCGCGTCGGCGCAGCAGAGGCGGCCCGAAATCTTCCGGCCGCCGGCTGCTCCGGCCGCTCCGGCCGCCGCGACGCGAGCCGCACCGAAGGACACGACGAAGTCCGGGGATACGACGCGTCGGTCCCGTCAGCGGTAGGCCTAACGACAGGCGGAACCGCAGAAGGCCGAAGGGACCGCAGCAGAGCTTGTTTCAGCCGCGGATGAACGCAGAATACGCAGATTGCTTCCGTTGGCTCGGCGGCTCCGATGCGAGGCGGGGCTCACAAAGGCTTTTTTTGACCAGCTACGCGGAACTGGCCTTGTCGGAGGCGCCATCTCCGTATTCTGCGTTCATCCGCGGCCAACCGATGCAGCCAGGAGCGCCAGAATCCGCTTCGCACCGCCCGACGCGAGCAGCTCACGTCGCGGCTGGTTGGTGACGTCGAGGTCCACGAGCTCGGCCATGTACTCGGGCACCCAGGCCGGTGGATCGCCCGCCATTCCCCAGGGACTGCGCGCGAATGCGGTCTTGCCGTCGGCCACGGCCAGCAGGGGGATGCCGAGCGATTTGCCGGTCCGGATCGCGGCATCCTCGAAGCCGCTCGTCGAGAACATCATGGCGTGGTCGGCCTTGGCATCCTTCAGCTTCGCATGAAGCTTCTCGATCGGGGCGATGCCGACAGGCGCGTCCGCGTTGCGACATTCAATGAGTACCTGGCGATCGGCATCGCTCAAGCGCAGGACGCATCCCAGCTCGACGACATAATCGTCGCCTTTGCCGGCAGCTCGATCGCGAACCTTCATCGCCATGGGCTCGAGCCCCGCCTTGCGCAGCTCGCGCACGACGAAGATCTCCACCTCGTGAGGCAGCAGCGATCGCGGGTTACCCATTGAAGCACGTCACCTGAAGCATCGCTGGAATCATCGGAGGCCGATCAATGCGAAGCAAGGCCAGCTTTCGCGGTCACCCGATCCACCCCGCGATCATCCCGTTCCCGTTCGCGTTTCTGACCGGTGCCTTCCTCTTCGATGTCGTTGGGGTCGTCACGGGTCGCGCGAGCCTCTGGGAGACGGGAAATCATCTGGCGATTGCCGGCATTGGTGCGGCGATCCTCGCCGCCGTGCCTGGCCTGATCGACTACCTCTACACCGTCCCGCCCCGGAGTACGGGGAAACAGCGAGCGACTCGGCACATGATCGTCAACCTCGCGGCGGTGGGACTCATGATCATCGCCTGGGTCGCGAGGCGCGGGATGGTCGATGGACCCAACACACTCGTGCTGGCGCTCGAGCTCGGCGCTCTCGTTCTCCTCACGGCCGGTGGGTGGATGGGCGGTGTGCTGGTGAGCCGCAATCAGATCAGCGTCGACCATCGCTACGCGGGCGCTGGAAAGTGGAAGGAGGCGACGATCGCGGTACCCGTGAATGCGCCCCTCGTCGTCGCCAGGGACGATGAGCTGAAGGTCGATCAGATGAAACTGCTCCGTGTGCGTGATCAGCGCATCGTGCTCGCTCGCGGCGAGAAGGGATACGTCGCCTTCGACGACCGCTGCCCGCACCGCGGTGGCTCGCTGGCGGGAGGGAGCATGATGTGCGGCATCGTTCAGTGCCCGTGGCACGGCTCGCAATTCGATGTGACCTCCGGGGCAATGAAAGCAGGTCCGGCCGATCGAGGAATCAGGGCGTACAAGGTCGAGGTGGTGAACGGCGAGGTTCGCCTTCTCCTGTAACGTTCCTCGCTGTACCGTTCCTGCCTCAATCACCTCCCGGGTCCATGAGCCACCGGTATTCCACCCTCGCGCTGCTCGCGGCAATCGCCCTCCTCCTCGGCGCGCCCGGCTCCGCGGGCGCTCAGTTCATTGGCGTGCGCGTCGACGCCGATCGAAACAAGGTACTGCTCGAGATCGCACCCCAACGCCTCGACAAGGATTTCCTTCACCAGAGCGTCCTCGCCACCGGATTCGGATCGAGTGCAGTTGGGCTCGACCGTGGGCAAACGGGGGGCAGCGCAGTCGTACGGCTCGAGCGACAAGGCAAGCGCGTGCTTCTCGTGCGTGACAACTGGAGCGTGCGCGCACAGGGCGCGAGCCCGGCCGGCCAACGAGCGGCGGCGGAAGCATACCCGACGTCGGTGATCGCGTCGTTCCCCATCGAATCGGAGACGAACGGTGTCATACTCGCCGACGCCACCTCGTTCTTTCTCTCGGACACGTACGGCGTCGCGGAGAATCTGCGTCGCGCGCAACAGGGAAGCGCGCGTGTAGACGCGAGCCGCAGCTGGATCGATCCGGACCGAACCAAGGCGTTTCCGACGAATACCGAGATCCACGCGGTCCTCACGTTCTCAATCGACAACCCGGGCCAGGCGGTGCGCCGCCACGTTCCGGATGCCTCCGCGGCGACGCTCGAGATTCATCACTCGTTCGTGGAGCTGCCATCGCCTCAGGGCTTCACGCCTCGGGTGGCCGATCCGCGCTCGGGATTCTTCGCGACGCAATTCAACGATTTCGCCCAGTCGTTCGAAGGCACCTACCGCGCGGGGTTCATCAACCGGTGGCGACTCGTTCCAAAGGACCCGGCGGTGTACGCGCGCGGCGAGCTCAGCGAGCCGGTGACGCCAATCGTCTATTACCTCGACCCCGCGATTCCTGAGCCTTATCGCACCGCTTTCCGTGAGGGCGGCGCGTGGTGGAACGAGGTCTTCCAGGCGGCGGGATTCCGAAACGCCTTTCAAGTCCGCGATCTGCCAGCGGGGGTGGACCCGATGGACGCGCGATACAACCTCATCTACTGGGTGCATCGCAGCGGACCGGGGCCATCGGTTGGGCCGTCGTTCGCCGATCCACGCACCGGCGAAATCGTGCGCACCGTCGTGCGCATGGATTCCTGGCGATCGCTCATCGATTACAACATTTACGCGGGCTTGCTGCCGGCGGCTGGTGGAAACGGGCTGAACATGTCCGCCGAAGCCTTCGCGATGGCGAGACGCCGCCAGCACGTCGCCCACGAGATCGGGCACACGCTCGGCCTCTCGCACAACTTCATCTCATCATCGCAGAATCGGGCGTCGGTGATGGATTATCCCGTTCCGATCATCACACTCGGCGCGAACAATCAGCTCGACCTTTCGCGCGCGTACGCGCCGTTCGCGGGTGCATGGGATTCGCTCGCCATTCGCTACGGCTACACCTGGTTCCCTAACGCGGAGGCCGAGCGAGCAGGGCTTCAGCGCATCATCAGGGAGGGGGTCAGGCGAGGGTTGCGCTTCGTGGCCGATCAGCATGCGGGCGCCGAGGGGTCGATTCCTGAGGCGACGCGGTGGGTGGAGGGGAATACCGCGTTCGATGCCGTCGAGCGGACGGCCGCGGTGCGGCGCGTGCTGATCGACAAGTTCGACGAGCGAGCCATCGCGCCGGGCGAGCCGATGTATCTGTTGAACATGCGCTTTGCCCACGTCTATCTGCATCACCGCTATTCGCTCGAGGCGCTGATCAAGTACATCGGCGGGATGGACTTCACCTACGCCATGCGCGGGGACAGCCAGATCCCCACGACAGTGGTACCGCCGGCGGCGCAACGGCGCGCGCTCACCATGGCGCTCGACGCGCTGGAGCCGGTGCAGCTCGCCGTGCCGCCTCGCGTGATGGCGCTGATTCCGCCCGTTCCCGCCGGAGGAGATGCGTCGATCGAATGGATCGAATCGGCGGGCGGAACGACGTTCGACCAGATCTCTCTCGCCGGAGGTCTGGCGACCGAGGTGATCGAGGGCATCCTGGCCCGCGAGCGTGCCGCACGCCTCGTGTTGCTGCACGCGCGCGACTCGGCGAATCCATCGCTCGATGAGGTGATTCGGGCAGTGGTGAGCCGCACGTGGGGCGCGCCACCGTCGGCGAATGGCGCACATCAGGCGTTGCGACGCGTCGTGCAGCAGGTCGTGCTGAACACGCTGCTCGATCGCGCCGGCGACGAAGGTGCGTTGGCGGAGGTGCGTGCGTTGAGCGCGATGCACCTCGATCTGGCCCGCACGCGGCTCTCGCGCATGACGGGAGGCTCGGCGGCGGATCGTGCACATCGTGCAGCGGCGGTGCGAGACATCACGCGTTTCTTCGAGGGTGAGGACGATCCCGAAAGCCGGTCGAGATTCACCGTGATACAACTGCCGTGGCCGTGAGCCGCGACGCCAGTGCGTGTTACCAGGAGCACGCACCTTGCGTCGCTTCGTCGTCCGGTCTCGAGAGAACGACTACTATGGAGAGCTCTGTGATGACGGTGTGCCCTCGTGTCTGGCGCGTGGCGATTGTGGGTGTGCTCATCATTTCGGCGTTCGTGAACGACGCCGCGGCGCAAGCGGATTCCGTGAATGAGCAGCGGGTGAAGCGCATGCGTCGCGGTGCCGGCCTGCGTGTCGGTACGTGGGACGTGCGCGGTCTCTCGCAGGTGAGCGGCGCGCGCGTGAATGAATGGCCGATGTTCGAAGGGTACTTCCAGAAGGGACTGGATCTCCATCTCGCGCTCGAGAACACCGTGAGCGTCTTCCGTCGCGAGCAGCGCATCACGCGAAGCGGCGGGATTGGCGGTGGCACGATCGAGGAGAAGTTGACCGCGTACGTGATTCCGCAGTTCACGTCGCTCAAGGTCTACCCGTTCACGCGTCCGGAGCAGGGCTTCGAGCCCTACTTCACTGGCGGCGCCGGGCTGACGATCGGCGTCGATGATCGCGAAAACAGTGAGAGCGGCGGCCTGCTCGGTGGAGGCGGTGAGTCGGGCGTTGGCTTCGTCGCCGGCTTCGGGTTGAAGGGTGGCCTCGGCTTCGAGCTACGATTCAGCGAGGCGTTCGGCGCGGGACTCGGCGGTCGCTACCAGTGGGTGCGGTTCTTCGGCGAGCTCGCTGGGGAGCGGACGTATCGTGGGCTCGGGGCGGACGTCGGGCTCACGTATCGCTTTCAATACTGACGACCTTTTCCCAACTGCTCCGTCCGAACGACGAATGCTGTACGCTTGCTCTCTTTGGGTTTCGATGCTATCGTGCGCTCAACGGCACGACCATCCGACGAGGGGACCAGAATCCTGAAATGATAGACCGCTACCGGCTCACCACTCTCATCCGCGTCTCCGGACCGCGCGTTTTCGCCCTGATGGGCGAAGTGCGCCCTGGAACGTGGATTTTCGGCGGCGACTCCGCCGGAGGGCGAGCACCCTAGAAGTCCAGGATTCGATGTCGTGATCCGGCCTTTCGGGTGCTCCCAGAGACCTGAAAGGCCTTTTTGCTGCCTAACCGCTAGCGGATCACGACAATGAATCAGGATCACGAGATTATCAGCCGGTACATCGGCCAGCCCACTCGCCTCCCCACCGAGTTGCGCGCGCGCATCGAGCGCGAGTGGGGGAATCAACCGGTTCAGCTCTACGCGCTCGCGGACCTCGACCACACCCTCAGGCTGCACGAGTCGTGGGTCGCGTTAGGTCCGCGGCATGTCGCGGTCGCCAGGCCAGCGCCTGGCGGTGCGTGGCAAGTTCAGTCGGTGGAGCGTGCGCGGATACGCGCGGTCCAGGAAGCTCCGGGACTGAGCGCGAACACGCTGCTGCTCCTGAGCGTGCCCGACGATCCCCCGCTGGCGGTCGTGCGCTACACGCAGAGGCAGCGCGGGGCGTTCGAGAACATCCGCTTCGTGCTCGACGAGGCGCTCGAGGGGCGCACCGTCGAGCCGGACGATGCCGACCGCGTCTACGCGGATGCGGTGGCGCGGCCGGTGCGCGATGCGCAGGCGCTCGTGGCCGGCCGGCAATCGGCGGTGATCCTCCGCCTGCTGCGCTATCTCTCGCGCTACCGCCGCGAGCTCACGTTGGGCCTAACCGCCGCGGCGATCGTGACGTTGGCGAGCCTCGTGCCGCCGTACCTCGCCGGCTATCTGATCGACGATGTCGTGCGGAAGGCGAACGAGGGGACGATGGCCCGCGGCGTGGCGGCGACGGTCGCCTGGATCGCCGTCGGCGCGATGGCCGCGCTGTACGTGCTCCGTCAGGTCGCGGCGCACGTGCGGCTGCGGCTCATGTCGGTGATCGGTGAATGGGTCGCGCGCGACCTGCGTGGCGAGCTGTACGAGCACATTCAGCACCTGAGCCTGTCGTTCTTCTCCCGGAAGAAGACGGGGGGCCTGATCACGCGCGTCACGTCCGACACCGACCGCCTGTGGGATTTCGTCGCCTTCGGTGTGGTGGACGTGTCGCTATCGCTCGTCATGCTGACGGGGCTCGGCGTCGTGCTGCTGACGCTCGACTGGCGGCTCGGCCTGGTGATGACGCTGCCCGTGCCGCTGTTCTGCTGGATGATCTACCAGCACGGGGAATCGCTCAACTCCCGGTTCATTCGTGCGTGGCGAAAGTGGTCGCGCGTCACCGACGTCCTGTCCGACACGATCCCCGGCATCCGGGTGGTGAAGGCGTTCAATCAAGAGGCGCGCGAGATCGAGCGGTTCGACGTTCGCAACGAGGACTGCACCGATGAGGCCAACGAGATTCACAGAATGTGGACGACCTTCTGGCCGCTGTTGATGCTCGCCGTTCATTCGACGACCGTGCTCGTCTGGGTGTTCGCCCTCCCGCGGTTGCTCGGCGAGGGACCGTCGCTGTCGGCCGGCGTCTTCGTGTCGTTCCTGCTGTACACGACGATGTTCGTCGGGCCGATCGAGGTGATCGGTCAGATGGCGCGGACGATCAACCGTGCGACGTCGTCGGCGCACCGCGTGTTCGAGGTGCTGGACAGCGAGCCCGAGGTGCGAGACGTGGCGCACCCGGTCCGGCTGACGCCGGTGCGCGGGCGGGTGACCTTCGGGAACGTGACGTTCGCGTACGACGGTGTGCGACAGGTGTTGAAAGGGGTGAGCTTCGATGTCCGCGCCGGAGAGCTGATCGGCCTCGTCGGTCCATCGGGCGGAGGAAAGTCGACGGTCGTGAACCTCATCGCGCGCTTCTACGATGCG
>DASRHU010000105.1:0-4292 GCA_035650335.1 Gemmatimonadaceae bacterium
CCTCCTCCTCGCCCTCCAGGTTCAGGCCGCTGCGCCGACGTTCACCGTTCCCCGCATCGAAGGCGAGATCACCATCGACGGTGCATTGACGGAGGCGGCGTGGCAGAGCGCCGCTCGCCTGGGCGGCTTTCATCAGTATGAGCCGGTCGACGGGCGCCCCGCCGAAGAGCGAACCGAGGTGCTCGTCTTCTACAGCGCCCGCGCGATTCACTTCGGGATCATCGCCAACGCGAAGAACCCGGCGACGATTCGCGCGACACTCGCCGACCGGGACAACATCGGATCGGACGACCGGGTGACGATCTACCTCGACACGTTCGACGACCGGCGCCGCGCGTTCATGTTCGGCGTCAACCCGTTAGGCGTGCAGGAGGATGGCGTGCGCACCGAGGGGGCGGTCAGCGCCGGCAGCATCTTCGGCGGGAGCGTGGACCTGAATCCCGATTACCTCTTCGACTCCAGGGGGCAGGTCACGGCCGATGGATACGTCGTCGAGGTGCGCATTCCGTTCAAGAGTCTACGCTTCCCGGGGAGCGGACCGCAGCGCTGGGGGCTCAACATCGTGCGCGATGTCGCCAGCAGTGGATATCGCGATACGTGGACGGACGTGCGCCGGGCGAGTGCGAGCTTTCTCCTCCAATCGGGACGGATGGAGGGAATCCAGAACGTCGAGCGGGGCGTGGTGACGGAGATCCAGCCGTTCATGACGGCGACGCTCAGCGGCGAGCGGCCGGCGCCCGACGCGAGGTTCGAGCGTGACGACATCAAGCCCGACGCCGGCGCCAATCTGCGCCTCGGATTCCCGGAGCTGTCGCTGGATGCGACCGTCAACCCGGACTTCAGCCAGGTCGAATCGGACGTCGGCCTCGTCACCGTCAACGAGCGCTTCGCGCTCTTCATTCCCGAGAAGCGCCCGTTCTTCCTCGAAGGGATCGAGCTGTTCAGTACGCCGAACCAGCTCGTGTACACCCGGCAGATCGGCAGCCCACTCGGTGGCGCGAAGCTCACGGGAAAGCTCGGCCGCTACAGCGTGGCGTACCTCTCGGCGCTCGATGAGCAGATCGGACAGGACGCGCTGTTCAACGTCGCGCGAGTGCGGGCCGATTTCGGCGGGAACTCACTGCTCGGGATGAGTGTGACCGACCGGCATCGCGGCTCCGACTTCAACACGGTGGCGGCAGCCGATGTGCGCTACGTGTTCGGCGGGCTCTACTACTTCGAGGCGCAGGGTGGCGGTTCGTGGACGCGCGACAGCACCACGGAACGAGAGACGCGACCCGCGGCACTCTGGCGTGCCGAATTCGACCGCACCGGGCGCTCGTGGGGATTCAACTATGTCGTCAACGCCATCGAGGACGACTTCCAGAGCCATGCCGGGTTCGTTCCGCGATCGGCGATCGTTGAAACCCATGCGTTCAACCGGTTCACGCTCTACGGCAGGCGAGGCGCGCTGGCCGAGAACTTCACCTTGTTCGGCGGACCGTCGCGCACCTGGGCCTACCGGTCCTTCCCGGATCAGTCGCCGATCGAGGGGGGAGAGCTGGTGGGGGGCTACACGGTTTTCCGCGGCGGCTGGCGCGTGAACTGGGGGGTGTTTCGGAACCTCGTCATCTTCGACCGCGCTCTCTTCGCGGATTTGCAGAATCAGGTCGCTCCGACCGTGTTCGTGCCTTACGAGGCACCGAGCGAGTTATCGAATCTCTGGGGGGACTCGCTGAGCGTGTCGACGCCGGTGTTCTCCAAGTGGCAGGCGACCATTGGGGCCGCCCGATTCGAGACGCCGATCTTCTTCGAGGGGTCCGCGGGCGATGCGACGCGCGTCAATGCGTCGCTGAGTGTGCGTCCCACCGCCAATGTGCGCGTGGAGGCACTGGCCGTCGCGCTTCGGATCGACCGCCAGCGAGACGGCTCGGAGTTCGGGCGAGACATCATCCCGCGCCTCAAGCTGGAGTATCAGCCGCGTCGATCGCTCTTCTTCAGGGCGATCGGCGAGTGGCGCGATCAGAGGCAGGATGCCTTGCGCGATGCTCGCACGGGCGCCTCGCTTTTCCGCGACGGGGCGCTGGTCGCGCGCTCGGAGAGCAAGAGGCTCCGCGCCGACTGGCTCATCTCGTACGAGCCGACTCCCGGCACGGTCGCGTTCCTGGGGTACGGCAACACTCTCGAGGCGCCCGCCGGTGCGAGCTGGTCGCACATGCGGCGCTCCGTGGATGGGCTGTTCCTCAAGCTCGCGTATCAGTTCCGGCGATAGTCCGTCTTCGCCACGAGCCTGAACGGCATTGAACCACAGAGAGCACAGAGAGCACAGAGAACGGCGACGGCCACGGCTGGGGCAAAGCCGTGGCCGTGGCCGTTCTCTGTGCTCCCGTGTCTCTGTGGTTACTGCCGTTGGCTCTTTGCGGTAAGATGAGCGGTGCCTAAAACTCCCGGACGAGGACCCGCATGAGCCTCCGCCTCCACCATCTCGGCCTCATCTCCCTAACGACGCTCTCGTGCGCCCGCGCCCCCGCTCCCCCGGCGCCCCAGGAGCCCCCGCGCCTCATCGTCTGGATCACGGTCGATCAGCTGCGCGGCGACATGCTCGATCACTACCGACAGGTCTGGACCGGCGGGTTTCGGCGACTGCTGAACGACGGGCGCGTCTACACCAACGCCACGCACGACCACGCATACACCGTGACCGCCGCCGGGCATGCGTCACTCGCCACGGGCGTGCACCCCTCCCGACACGGCATCGTCAGCAACGGCTGGTCGGAGCGCTCGGGCGATACGTGGATGCCGGTGTCGAACGTGAGCGACCCCACCGTGACGACGCTCGGCGCCGACGTTCCCGGCGTCTCGCCCCGCAATCTCATGAGCACGGCGCTCGCCGATTGGCTCGTCGCCGCGAATCCCGCATCGCAGGTCGCGTCGGTGTCGGCCAAGGATCGCGGCGCCATCCTCCCCGCCGGTCACGTGCGCGGATATGTGTACTGGTTCGAGCCGTCCGGGAACGGCTTCGTCACGTCCACCTACTATCGCGACACCGATCCACCGTGGGTGGCGCGGTTCAATGCCCAGGCTGTCGCCGGCTACATGACGGACACGGTGTGGACCTTCACCGCACCGGCATCGACCATTCATCTCAGCGGGCCCGATACCGCCGCGCACGAGGGCGATGGTGTCCACACGTTCTTCCCGCATCGCCTGAGTGACCACACCGCCGACCGGACTCCCGGCACGCTCCGCGCATGGCTCGAGCAAACGCCGCTGGCCGACGCGGCCACGGTCGATCTTGCCCAAACGATGGTCACCGAGCTGGGGCTCGGGCGCGATGCATCGACCGACCTTCTGGCGATCTCCGTGTCGCAGACCGATGCGGTGGGACACGCGTACGGTCCTTTCAGCCGCGAGCAGCTCGACAATCTCTACCGGCTCGATCGCCGGCTCGGCGCGTTGTTCAGTCTTCTCGACCGGACCGTCGGGCGCGATCGCTACGTGGTGGCGCTCACCAGTGATCACGGCGTGATGACGCCGCCCGAGGACGCCCGCGCTCCCCGTGGCTCGCGTCGCCTAACGGGTGCCGATCGACAGGCGCTCCAGGAGCGCGCGGCGCAGGCGGTGGCCGCCGGCGCGGACACGGCCCGCCGCCTGGCGGCTTCGCTGAAGGCGCATCCGGCGATCGCCGACGCCTGGGCGATCGACGACCTGATGCATGGCACGCCGGCTGATTCGTTCGCCGTCATGATGCGGCGGTCGCTGTACCCCGGGCGCTACGTGGGTCCCCTGAGTCGCTTTGGCGTGGAGTTCCGCTTCCGCGAGAACGTTCTGACCAACGAGCGAACGGGAACCACGCACGGCTCTCCGTATCGGTACGATCGCCACGTCCCGGTGATCTTCATGGGGCCGGGCATTCGCGCCGAGCGGGTCGAAACGAGGGTCTCGACGGTCGATTTCGCGCCGACGCTGGCGGAGGTGGCTCGGGTGAAATATCCACCCGACCTCGACGGCTCTCCCCTTTCTCTGAGGTGAGAGGGGAGAGCAACCGCGGGTGAGAGGGATGAGGGTGAGGGCTGAGGGAAGAGTGAACGAGGTGAGAGGGACTCAAAGGGAAGCGGGAAGTGGGAAGGGGGAAGAGGGGGTGGAAACCCAACGCTGCCTGGGCACACCCTCTTCCCACTTCCCGCTTCCCGCTTCCCTTTGAGTCCCGCCAACCTCGTTCACTCTTCCCTCCCCCCTCTCCCTCATCCCTCTCACCCGCGGTTGCTCTTCCCTCCAGCCTCAGGCCTGGCCGAGGAGGGGGCGGAGGCGCG
>DASRHU010000106.1:0-28793 GCA_035650335.1 Gemmatimonadaceae bacterium
ACCTCATCGGCGATCGGGCGGACATCCTCGTTGCCGGTGAGCGCCAGGGCCTCCACCGGATCCATCGCCGCCACCACGCTCTTCCCCGGCTCATCCGCCTCGTACACGATGACGTTGCACGGGAGCAGGAGGCCGATGTCGCGCTCGGCGGTCAGCGCCTGGTGCGCGAACGTCGGGTTGCAGGCGCCGAGGATGATGTACGGGCGCGTATCGACGTCGAGTTTCTTCTTCAGCGTCGCGCGCACATCGATCTCGGTCAGCACGCCAAAGCCCTCCTTCGCGAGCGCATCGCGCGTGCGAGCGACCGCCGTCTCGTACGGCAGATCCACGGTGGTGCCGAACCCGTAACGGGTGGTCTGGGTCGTCATGTCGTCTCCTTCGCTGTCGTTCTCGGTTTCACACGAACTCCGGTCGCAACTTCATCAGATGGAAACAGGATCACCTCGTCGTTCGCCTCGATTCCGCGCAGGACTTCGACCATCGCGCTCGACCGGTGCCCAATCTCCACGGGGCGCCGGCGAGCTCGCCCATCACGCATCGTGAAAACCGACCAGACGCCGTCGTCCTGAAAGAGCGCGCTCGCGGGAACCGCCAGGACATCCGATCCCTCCCACACGGTCATTCGCGCTTCGACACGAAAGCCGTCGCCGAGCGTGGCGGGGGGGTCGATCACCATCAGGCGGACGTTCACGCGTTGCTCGTCGACGCCCAGCGCGGACACTTCGGTGAACGCCGACGGCTCGATCATCGTGACCGTCGCCCGCAGGGGCATGTCACCGCCCCACTCGACGATCTCGGCGGCGTCGCCCGGACGGAGGCGCACCGCGTCGGTCGACAGCACATCCACGACGATCTCGAGTGCGTCCGGATCGCCCATCTCGAGGATGGGAGTACCGGCGGTGATCACGCGCTCGCTCTTCTCCGGGATACGGAGCACGCTGCCATTGCAGGGAGCGCGGACCGGGATGGCGCCACTCGTTCCCCCGTCGAGAGCGACCAGCGCGGCACGAGCGGCGTCCACATCAGCCGCGGCCGCGCGGGCGCGGGCCTGAGCCGCAGCCAGCTCATCGCCTCGTGCGCGGTGCGCCACGTTGGCGGCATCCAGCTCTTCCTCGGAGATGCCGCCAATGGCGTACACCGCCTCGCGGCGTCGCGCCACGTCGGCGGCATGCGACAGCGCGATGCGTGCCTGCTCGATCCGGGTCGCGGCCTCACGTCGAAGCGCCTCCGCGCCCTGCACTCGTGCCGATGCCTGCTCGCGCGTGAGCGCGTCGAGCGGGAGCGGCGCGATCCACGCGACCACCTGCCGCACACGCACGGAGTCCCCTTCATCCAGCTCGATACGCCGAATGCGGCCCGTCACGGGCGCGGCGACGATGAATCGGTCGCGCACACGGGTCTTTCCTTCGGCGTCCACCGTCACGCGCAATGGCCCGCGCGCCACGCGAGCCGTGTCGACCGCAACCACGCGTGGACGGAACGCGTACGTCGCAATGGCGACGGCGGCCACCCCGACCAGACCCAACGTGATGATGCGTCGTCTCGTTCGCATGGTCATTCCCTCGTCTTGAGCACTTCCACCAGGTTCAGCGCATTGATCCGGCGCCGCATCGCGATGCCGGCGCCGAGTCCCGCCACCACGACCATCACCACGCCCCACAGGTAGGTCCGCGGCGTCACGATCACCGGGAACCGATACAGCTCGGAGTCGAACGCGGACGCGATCAGGAAGGCGAGCCCCACACCCATCAGCAGCCCGAGCGGCGTGCCCAACACGTTGACGACCGCCTGCTCGCCGAAGAGCATGCCGGCCACCTCACGTTTGGTGAAGCCGAGGACGCGCAAGCTCGCCAGGTCGCGCCCGCGCTCGGACAGGGCGATTCGCGCGCCGTTGTAGAGGACGCCGATCGCCATGATCGAGGCGAGCAGCGCGACGACCGTCGTCGTGAGCGTGATCATGCTGGTGATCTGCTCCTCGAAGCTCTCGAGCATTGCCCGGCGCGGAGTCGCGCCAGCGACACTCGGCAGTCGTCGAAGCACGCCGAGGGCGCGCGACTCGGCGCCCGGCTCGAGCGAGACGTACGCACCGGAGACCACCGGTCCTTCACCCACCAGTCGGTTGAGCTCGCCGATCTCCATGTAGCCGGCCGTGCCGAGCAGCTCATCGAGCAGCGCGGTGACGACGACGCGACGCTCTTCCCCGCCGCGCTCGAGGAGCTCCATGCGCACCGTGTCACCGGGGGCAACGCGCAACACGGACGCGAGCGCCTTTGTGAGAACGAGACCTGCTGGCGGGATGGCGTACGTGCGTCCATCCGCATCCACGAGTCGGCGGAGCGTTCCCCCGCGCTCGAGACCCGTAATGGCGATTTGGCGAAAGCGATGACCGGCCGAGAGTCGCACGGGAACGCTGCGATACATTTCCACCCGTGAGACGCCCGGTACGGCGCTCATGTCGTGGAACGCGCGCGCCGGCAAGGGCTGTATGAACGACACCGAGAGGTCCGCGCGCTCGATGACACGGAACTGCAGATCACCCATGTACATGGCAACGTCGAACGCGAACGTGCCTCCGACGAACGTGCCGACCGCCAGCGCGACACCGACGATCGACGCCGCGGCGCGCCACGGGCGGCGCTCCATGCTTCTCAGCACCATCCGAATCGTGGGCGTGAAGACGCCAGTGAAGCCGAGGCGCTCGAGCAGCAGCGGGCGGTACACGAGCGGGGATGGCGGGCGCATGCCTTCCGCGGGCGGAAGCGCCGCGGCGGCACGCGCGGCGGCCAGCGCACCGATCACCGCCGATGCGGCGGCCACCGTTAGGGAGAGTGCGACGAGGCCGACGCTGGTGTGATGGGTGAGCTCGGGAAAGCTGAAATAGGCGACGTAGAGGGCCGTGAACTTCGAGCCGACCCACGCACCGAACGGTACGCCCAGCACGGCGCCCAGCAGCACCGCCGCCAGCGCGTATCCCATGAAGTGCATCGCGATGTCGTGATCGTGGTACCCGAACGCCTTGAGTGTCGCGATCTCTCCGCGCTGGGTGGCGACGAGGCGCGAGAGCACGATGCTGACGAGGAATGCCGCCACGAACAGGAACACCGCCGGCATCACGATGCCGAACGCGCGGAGCTGCTTCACCTCGTTCGTCAGGACGACGTTCGACGGCTGATCGTCCCTGCCGTATGCGCGACCGCCGCCGTACCGCACGAGGAGCGCGTCGAGGCGCTCGATGACGCTCTGCTCGTTCGCGCCGGGCGACAGCGAGAGGGCGACATCGTTGAACGCCCCGTCCATGCCATAGAGCGGACCGAGGGCGTCGCGACCCATCCACAGCACGCCGAAATGGCGGCTGTCCGAGAACATGGTGGTTCCCCCGCCGCCCACCTCGTGCACGAATTCGGGCGACATGGCCACGCCGACGATCGTGAGGCGCTGCCAGCGCCCGTTGATCACGGCCGACAGCCGCGTGCCGATCGTCAGCGCGTTGGCCTCGGCGAACCGCTCGCCGACCAGTACCTCGCTGCCGACGCCAGGAGCCGGCCACCGTCCCCGCCTAACGTGCACCCGGTTCAACGTCTGCTCGCGATCGGTCGGCACGGAGACGATCCACCCCGTCGCGGGCTCGGCAAGTCCCGGCACGTCGAGCAGTACCGCCGCCGTCACGCGCGTTTCGACCGCCGCGACACCCGAGATCTCCGCGATGCGTGAGGCCAGCGGCTCGGGCGCGCGCTTCAGCGTTGCGAAGACGTCGGCGAATCGCGCATGCTCGTAGTAGCTCGCTCTCGCATGGTCGATGGTCTGCAGCGTGCTGCCCATGGCGACGACCGCCGCGACGCCGCATGCGACCACGCCCCCGATCGAGAGCATTTGCCCGCGGAGGTGCCGCAGGTCGCGCAGCAGCTTTCGGTTGAGCGCCCTCACCAGCTCAGCTCCTCGATGCTGGCGCGGCTGGCGTTTCGGCGGTCTTCGACGATGTGTCCGCTCGAGATCCGCAGCACCCGATCGGCCATTGCCGCAATCACCGCGTTGTGCGTGATCACGATCGTCGTCGTGCCGAGCTCGCGGTTGACGGTGGCGATCGCGTTCAGCACGAGCTTCCCCGTCTCGTAGTCGAGCGCGCCGGTGGGCTCGTCGCAGAGGAGCACCTCGGGGCGCTTGGCGATGGCGCGCGCGATCGCGACGCGCTGCTGTTCCCCGCCCGACATCTGCGCCGGGAAGTGATCCGCGCGGTCGGCCAGCCCGACCATGGCGAGCGCTTCCTCCGGCTGCATCGGATTCCGGCTGATCTCGGTCACCAACGCAACATTCTCGCGCGCCGTCAGGCTCGGGATGAGATTGTAGAACTGAAAGACGAAGCCGACACTTTCGCGCCGGAAGCGCGTGAGGGCGCGGTCGTCGGCAGCGGTGAGGTCACGTCCCGCGAACCGCACCGTACCGCTCGTCGGCGTGTCGAGTCCGCCGAGGATGTTCAGCAGTGTGGATTTGCCGCTGCCGGATGCGCCAAGGAGGACGACGAGGTCCCCCTGGTACAGCTCGAGGTCCACGGATCGCAGCGCGTGGACCTCGACCTCGCCCATCCGGTAGATCTTCGAGAGCGCGCGGACGTCGTAGACCGCGCGCCGGGGCGCCTCGCGTGGCGGCGGCGCGGCGCGAAGCGGCGCGACGCTGGGCAACGCGAGGGTGGCCGTCATCCCGTCCTCGTCAGGCGCGACCGACGCGCGGGTGCATCAGCAGGACCGGCACGTCACCGCCGCGCAGCACCTTGTCAGCCACGCTCCCCAGGATGTAGCGCGCTGGCCCGTGACGGTGCGTGCACATGGCGATCATGTCGGCCTGAACATCGTGCGCGACTCCGAGAATCGCCGCCGCGAAATGGTCCGAGACACGCAGCTTCGACTCCACGCGCAACCCCGCCTCGGACAGTCGGGCCACGCGCTGGTCGAGATACTCGCGTGCTCCGCGAACCTCCGTCGCCGTCGCGTCTTCATCGGCCTGGGTGTTGGAACCGACGAGCGCGTACGGATGGGCGGGCACGAGAATCGGCGCGACGACGCGAACGAGAGTATACCGGGCGTGCGCGAGGCTCCCGAGCGCCACCGCGTCACCCAGAATCGTCTCCGCTTCCGGTGAGCCGTCGAGCGGGACGAGGACGTGCGAGAAGAGCGGATGCTCGTCGAGCGCGGTGGGCTTCGCCTCGGGACGAATCAGAAGAACGGGTGTCGATTCCTGCCTGACGACGGCATCGGCGACGCTGCCCATCCACAGGCGACTCAGCCCCGTGCGACCGTGCGTCGTCATGACGATGAGATCGGCTCCGACATTCGAGGCATGACGCCGGATGATGTCGGACACGACGCCTTCCTTCGTCTCCACGATCGGCTCGACTCCCGCCTCGTCGCGGATGCGCTGCGCGAGCTTCTCGAAGTACTCCGTCTCTTCCTGGATCAGGGCCTCCGCCCACCAGTCCACGTATTGAAACGCCAACGGTGGGTTGACCGTGCGCACGTGCAGAATGCGGAGCTCCGCCTGCGCGCGCCGCGCAATGGCGATCGCCGGAGCGAGGGCCTGTTCCCCGAACGGCGACCGGTCGAGGGGGACGAGAACGGTGCGAATCATGGAGCCTCCGTCGGGGTGGTTCGGTTGTGCTGAGACCTCTTCTGCAACGTATTCCCCGGGGTTTCCGTGTCTGTCGGCGAAGGGCGCGCTTCACGTCAGGGGCGGCCCGACAGGGGATGGTGTCGAGGGTGTGGCGCGCGCCTGAGCACCCGGAGCGGGGCCCTTAGATTCCCCTGTCATGCCCCCTCCCGAGAGGCCGCGCACCCCCTGGCACACGCTCGAGGCCGATGTCGTCCTCGCGGAGCTTGGCACCAGGCGGAATGGGCTCTCCGTGGAGGAGGCGACGGGGCGTCTCGAGCGCTACGGTCCCAACAGCCTCGAGGTCGCGCCGCCCGCCTCGGCACTGTCGATCCTCGCCGCCCAATTCCGGAGCGTCGTCGCGCTGCTGCTGGTCGCCGCGACCGCGCTCGCGTGGACGTTAGGCGACATCCCCGACGCGATCGCCATTGGCGCCGTTCTCCTCATCAACGCGACGCTCGGTTTCGTCACCGAGCTGCGGGCGCGACGCGCGATGGAGGCGCTGCGTCAACTGGAGGTGCCGCGCGCGTTCGCGGTTCGCGACGGCCTCACCGTCGAGATCAGCGCGCGTGAGCTCGTTCCCGGAGACGTGATCGCGATCGAGAGCGGGCAGTCGGTCCCGGCGGACGCGAGGCTCATCGAGACGACCGAGCTTCGCGCGAGCGAGGCGCCGCTGACGGGCGAATCGGTTCCCGTGGAGAAGACCGCCAACGTCGTTCTCGAGGCCGACACGATGCTGGCCGAACGTACGAACATGGTGTATCAGGCGACGGCGGTCGTGGGGGGCACCGCCCGCGCCGTCGTCGTCGGCACCGCCGGGGACACGGAAGTAGGGCGTATCGGCGCGCTGACCAGCTCGGTGGTCGAGAAGCGCACGCCGCTCGAGCTCCGCCTCGACGCGCTCGGCCGCCGGCTCGTCGCGATCGCGCTCGGCGTCGCCGCCGTCGTCGCCCTGCTCGGACTGTGGCGTGGCGGATCGTGGGGGCTCGTCCTCCAGACCGCGATCGCGCTCGCGATCGCCGCGGTTCCGGAGGGATTGCCGGCGGTCACGACCATCACCCTCGCGGTCGGCGTCTCGCGGATGGCCAGACGCCGCGCGCTCGTGCGACGACTTCCCGCCGTCGAGACGCTGGGTTCGGCCACCGTGGTCTGCGCCGACAAGACCGGCACGCTCACCGCGGGTCAGATGGCGGTGAGCGTCATCCTCGTGGACGGTCGCGAGATCACCGTTACCGGATCGACGTATGCGCCGGAGGGTGAGTTTTGGCAGGCCGATCGAGCGATTCGGCCAACCGACGACGACGTGCTTCGCGAAGCGCTGCGAATAGGAGCGACCGCCAATCGCGCCGAGCTCGTGCGGGACGGAGACGAGTGGCATCCGGTTGGCGATCCGACCGAGGTGGCATTGCTCGTCGCCGCGATGAAGGCAGGGCTCGATCGCGGTGAGCTGCGGCGCGAGCATCCGGAGCAGGGCGAAGTGCCGTTCTCCAGCGAGCGACAGTGGATGGCGACGTTCAATCGGAATGGCCCCGGCGCGTTACTCGTCCACGCCAAGGGCGCTCCCGGTCGGATCATCGAGCGCAGCGCGCGCGCGCTCAGCGCAGACGGCGAGCGGCCGCTCGACGATGCCGGGCGACGGCGGCTGCTCGAGGAGAATCGTGCGCTGGCAGCGCGCGGGCTGCGTGTTCTTGCCGTCGCGAAGGCAACCGCCGGCGAGGTCACGGAATCCGCCGTGCGCGACCTCACCTTCGTCGGCCTGATCGGCATCTCGGATCCACCGGCGGAAGGGGTCGGCGAGACGATCCGGACGTTCCGCGACGCCGGGGTGCGCACGGTGATGATCACCGGTGACCAGCGGCTCACCGCCGTGAGCGTCGCGCGACAGCTGGGACTCGTTGATTCCGACGAGGGCGCGCTCGATGGACGCGAGCTGGCGACGCTCGACGTCACAGCGCTTGGAACGCGTTTGGAGACGACGGGCGTTTTCAACCGCGTAAGCCCGGCCGACAAGCTCCGCATCGTGGAAGCGCTTCAGCAGCGCGGCGAGATCGTGGCGATGCTCGGCGACGGCGTGAACGACGCCGCGGCGCTCAAGAAGGCGGACATCGGCGTCGCGATGGGACGGCGCGGAACCGACATCGCCAAGGAAGCGGCGGACGTCGTTCTCGCCGACGATCGCTTTTCGACGGTGGCGGCGGCGGTCGAAGAGGGACGCGTCATCTTCGACAACATCCGCAAGTTCGTCTTCTACCTCTTCTCCTGCAATCTGGCGGAGGTGCTGCTCCTGCTCGTCGTCGGGCTCATCGGCCTGCCACAGCCCCTGCTCCCGCTCCAGATCCTCTGGCTCAATCTGGTGACGGACACGTTCCCCGCCCTCGCACTCGCCGTGGAGCCGGCCGAGAGCGACGTCATGAAGCGTCCGCCACGCGATCCGGATGAGGCCATTCTCTCGCGGTCGTTCCTTGGGAGCATCGTCTTCTATGCCGTGCTGATCGCGACGGCGACGTTGGCGGCATTCCTCATCGCGCTCGAGCAATCGTCACACGAGCGCGCCATGACAGTGGCGTTCGTGACGCTCGCGCTCGCCCAGGGATTTCACCTGGGCACCGCGCGGAGCGCCAACGCGGTGCTCGCGTTCCGGCAGGTGGTGCGCAATCGATGGGCGGTCGGCGCGCTCGCGCTGGTCATCCTGCTGCAGCTGGCGGCCGTCTACACTCCGGCGCTCGCACGGGTGCTGCGCGTCGTACCGCTCACCCTCGGCGAATGGGGACTCGTTCTCCCGCTGGCGATCGGACCGGCGGTCATCGGCCAGCTGCTCCGGCTACACCGTGGCGGATTTCGCCTCGGGGCGAGGGGTGCCTAACGCCTCATCGACCGGCCTCGGTGTCCGGCCATACTCACGCCGATACAGGGCGAGCACCTCGAAGAAGTACGCGAGCCCGAGTGGGCCGAAGAGCACGCCGAGGACGCCGAAGTACCGCAGGCCGCCGAACGCGCCCACCAGCGTGATCATGGGGTGAATGCTCGAGACGCGCCGGTTGATGAGTGGGCGGGCGACGTTGTCCACGTTGGCGATGACGATCGCGCCGATGGCGCCGAGCAGGAGCGCTTCGGCGTACCGCTGCGTGGCGAGGAGCAGCAGCGTCGCGGGAATCCAGACGAGCCCGCTCCCAATGATCGGCACGACCGCGCCGAACGCGGTGAGCACGCCCCACACCAGCGGATGTGGAAGCCCGACGACCCAGAACGCGAGCCCGGCGACGATCCCCTGGAGCGCCGCGATGGCGAGCGTCCCCAGAATCGTCGCATGCGTCACGCTGACGAAACGCTCGCGAAGGTGCTCCGCCGCGGGCGCCGAAAAGGGTATCGCCGGACGGATGCGGGCCCACAGCGAATGCCCGCTCACGAGGAGGTAGTACAGGCCGAACATCGCGATGACGAGGTTGATCGCGGCCTGCACCATGCCGCCCGCGAGGTTCAACATGCGACGTGAGAGCCACGAGAGCGCCGCATCGCCGGCTTGCGCGATGCGACCGCCGATGTCGGCGCCGCCGATGTGAAGCGCGGAGACGCGCTCGCGGATTCCGCTCTCGCCGATCCAGCGGGCGACCTCCGGAGTCTGATCGATGGCGATGAGCAGCAAAGCCGCCACCGGGGCCACCACGAGGAGAACCGCGCCGGCCACCACTCCCGCCGCGGCCATCCTCGGATGGCGCTTCACGCGCAGCCGGTCGTAGATCGGCCTGGCGATGACGGTCAGCACGAGCGCGCCGAGCAAGCCCGAGGCGAAGGGGTAGACGAGCGCGACCACCCCAACAGCCGACAACAGCAGGATCAGTCCCGCGCGCTGCTGCGATGACATAGATTCGGACGCGTCAGAGGTGCACTCCACGAGCGCCGCCTGGCATCCGCATCATGTATCGTGAACCGACGCCCGGCTGTCAGTCGCGAGGCCCTTCCCTGTCGGCGTTTCCCTCACGTCCTCGACCTTCGTGCTCGTCCCCAAACTCATCACGACGCTCCGCACCTACGACCGCGAGCAGCTCACCGCGGATCTGACGGCGGGCGTCATCGTGGGCATCGTCGCCCTTCCGCTCGCCATCGCGTTCGCCATCGCCAGCGGGGTCACGCCGGAGCGCGGACTCTACACCGCGATCGTCGCCGGCTTTCTGATCTCCGCGTTAGGCGGATCGCGGGTGCAGATCGGTGGGCCAACCGGCGCGTTCATCGTCATCGTCTACGGAATCGTACAGCAATACGGGGTCGACGGGCTCGCGATCGCGACCATCATGGCGGGCGTGATGCTGATCGCCCTCGGGGTCGCTCGACTCGGCACGGCGATCAAGTTCATTCCGTATCCGGTGATCACCGGCTTCACCAGCGCGATCGCCCTCATCATCTTCTCCAGCCAGGTCAAGGACTTCCTCGGCCTCCGCATGGGGGAGGTCCCCGCGGAGTTCGCCGAGAAGTGGGTCGCGTACGCCGACGCGTTCGGAACGATCAACCTGTCGGCGGTGCTGGTGAGCGCGACCGCGCTCGGGATCATCCTCCTGTGGCCAAAGGTCACGCAGCGGATTCCCGGCGCCTTCGTCGCGCTCATCGTGACGACGGTGATGGTGCGGGTGCTCGACCTTCCGCTCGAAACGATCGGCAGTCGTTTCGGCGCGATTCCCTCGTCCGTCCCCACGCCGTCGCTTCCCGACCTCGATCCGGCGAAGATCGCGGGGCTGGTTGGCCCGGCGTTCACGATCGCGTTGCTCGCCGCGATCGAGTCACTGCTCTCGGCCGTGGTCGCCGATGGCATGATCGGCGGCCGACATCGCTCGAACATCGAGCTCGTCGCCCAGGGGGTCGCCAACATTGCATCACCGCTCTTCGGCGGAATTCCCGCCACCGGGGCCATCGCGCGCACGGCGACCAACGTCAAGAACGGGGGTCGGACGCCCATCGCCGGAATCGTCCACGCGCTGACGCTCCTCCTCATCACGCTCTTTTTCGGGCGATGGGCGGCGCTCATCCCCATGGCGACGCTCGCGGCGATCCTCGTCGTGGTCGCGTATCACATGAGCGAGTGGCGGACGTTTCGCACGGAGCTGCACGCGCCGAAGAGCGACGTCGCCGTGCTGCTCGCGACGTTTCTTCTGACGGTGCTGGTTGACCTGACGGTGGCGATCGAGGTCGGTATCGTGCTGGCCGCGCTGCTCTTCATGCGACGTATGGCCGAGGTGACCAACGTCAGCGCGTTCACGGGTGACGTGGATGACCCCGGGGATCCGTACATGACGGATGCCAACGCCGTTCGCCGGCGCGCGATCCCGAGAGGGGTCGAGGTCTACGAGATCAACGGACCGTTCTTCTTCGGCGCGGCCGAGCAGTTCAAGGACACGTTAGGCCGCGTGGCGAGGAAGCCGAAGGTGTTGATCATCCGCATGCGAAACGTTCCCGCGATCGATTCGACCGGCATGCGCGCCCTGGCCGACGTGGTGCACCGGACGAGAAAGGATGGCACGCTCGTGCTGCTGAGCGACGTGCACGCGCAGCCGCTGGTTGCGCTCGGCCGGTCGGCGCTGCTCGATGAGATCGGGGACGACAACATCTTCGGCAACCTGGACGACGCGCTGAACCGCGCGCGCGCGGAGCTCGGACAGCCTCCGGTGGAGCCTCCAGAAGGGACGACGCCGACCGTTAGGCGCGAGACCCCGGCTGGTGGTTTCCCTCAGGCGGCTGGCTGAGCTTCTTGTGGAACCGCAGAAGGCCGCAGCCCGGCTTTACTCAGCCGCAGATGACGCGGAGGACGCAGATCGCTTCATCGCTGCTGGACCGCTCCAGGCGGGATGAAGTTCCAAAAGTTTCTTGTAGTTGACGCGACGGGATCGTTGCACCCGCACGCCGACGCCACTCTGCGTTAATCTGCGCGCATCTGCGGCCGAGTAAAGCCGGGCTGCGGCCATCTGCGGCCCTCTGCGGTTCCAACGTCCCATCACCGAGATCGCGACCGATCCTCGAGCCGCCCGAGCAGCCGCAACAGGCCATCGAGGATCGTGAGCGGATGCGGCGGACAGCCGCCGATCCACAAATCGACCGGAATGCTCGGCGGCACGCCCGTGCCCGCTTCCTCGCTCCCACGGAACGGGCCGCCGCTGGCCGCGCACGCGCCGACGGCAATGACAATGCGCGGGTCGGGCACGGCGGCGTAGGTGCGCTCCAGCGCATCGCGCATGTTCGCGTTGACTGCGCCGGTGATGAGGATGCCATCCGCATGGCGCGGCGAGGCGACGAACTGGACGCCGAAGCGGGAAAGATCGAAGATGATGTTGCCCGCCGCGATCAGCTCCGCTTCGCACCCGTTGCAGCTGCCGGCGACGACCGACCGAAGGCGCAGTGAGCGGCCGAGCAGCTTTCGCATGCGCTCGTCGAGCGCGTCGGGTGGGGCGATCTCCCCGTCGGAGGAGACGAGCCCTTCACGCGTGCGACTTGCCAGCTGGTAATGGTGCGTGAAGGAGATCCCGCACCCTGGTGTGCCAACCGCCTCCTCCGGAGCGAAGAGACAGGCTCCGAGGTCGAGAGCGCCACTGCCGTCGGATGCGCCGTCGGCGCGGATGAGCGCCGATGGAACGGAGGCATCGGAGGGAAGACAGCGTTTCCCCGCACACCCGTCACACGCGAGCGACGGCCGACCGCGAAAGCGCTCGGGAAAGGTGATGGCATCTTCTGCGAGCCGGAGCGTGGCCGACCCCTGGGCAAGACGCGCCCGCAACAGATCAAGCATCGTCTGCTCCGCGCCACTCAGAGGTCATGGCCCGCATACGACAGATTGAAGCTCTTGTTGCAGAGCGGGAAATCGGAGATCTGATTGCCTGGCATGGCGAGCGCCAGAGCATGCCAGTTCCGAAAGGATGGGTCCGTCACCTTGTGTCGCCGGATTGCGCCACGCTCATCGGTGAGGACGGTGTGCGCCACTTCGCCCCGCCACCCTTCCTCCATCGCCACGACGAGCTGGGCCTCCGGAATCGGATCGCCGCACGGGACCCGCACATCTCCAGCCGGCAGCGTCTCGAGCTGCTCGCGCCCGAATTCCAGCGACCGCTGGATCTCCACCCACCGGATGAGCGCGCGCGCATAGACGTCGCCAGCCCACGCCGTCGCGACCGGAATCTGCGCGTAGCGAAACACACCGTACGGATGGTCGTGTCGAACGTCTCGTTCGACGTTGCATGCCCGTGCGGTCGGACCCACGAACGCGTGGGTGATGCAGGCCTCGCGCGCGACGGCGCCAACGCCTTCGAGACGCGATTGCACCGATGCGGCGCCGAAGAATATCTCCGCGATCGGGCGAAGCTCCTTCTCGAGCCTCACGAGACGGTCGATCAGCTCGCGGGCCATCTCAGGTGGGACATCGAATGACACGCCTCCCGGACGGACCAGCCCGCGCCCGTACCGATTGCCGGAGATCGTCATCAGCATGTTGAGGCATTCACCGCGCAGCCGGCCAAAAAACGCCGCACCAGGCTGGTAGGCGATGTCCCCCGCGAGAGCTCCGAGATCGCCAATGTGATTCGCCAGACGCTCGAGCTCGAGCGCGATGCCGCGAATGCTTTGCGATCGCGCGCTCTTGTGACTCCGCGCCAACGCTTCGATCGCTCCGCAGTACGCACTGCCGTGCGCGATCACCGTATCGCCGGCAATCGACTCGGCGACCAGTACCGCGCGAGCACGCTCGAGTCGCTCGAGCAACGGCTCGACGCCGCGGTGCTGGTAGCCGAGCATGATCTCGAGCGCGAGCACTTCCTCGCCGTGCGCCTGGAAGCGGAAATGGCCCGGCTCGATGATCCCCGCGTGAACCGGCCCGACTGCGACCTCGTGCACCTCCTCACCGTCGAACGCGTCGAACACGAATGCGTCTCGAGGAACCTCTCGCGCCGTCCACCCACGTGGCTTGTGATCCGGCGGGTGACGCCGCAGCGGCTTGGGCCTCGGGTGTCCGTCGGGCACCACGCCGCACTGCTCCGCGATCTCTCGCTCGAACGCCTCCGCCTGCACACACGCGCGCGCGATGGCAGGATACCGATCGCCGACGATGGAGGTCGCCGCGCGCAGCTGACCACGAATGTCATCGGCAAGAACGGCGATGAGCCGAACCGACGCGTCGCCTTCCGGCGCTCCAAAGAGGGTGACGAGTCTCTGCCCTTCCCCGACGCCCTTCCCGATCGCTTCACGAAAGCTGTCGATGGAGAGCTCGGGCACATCGGTCAGCCGCACTGCGCGACGGTTGGCGAGACGCGCGAACGAGAGGCCAGGTCCGGGTTGCCCTGTCGCCACCTGCGTCACGGCGCGTGTCCCCCGAGCAATGCCGCCGAGCTCGACAGCGCATCCGCGAGCGGCGTCGGCAGATAGAGTCCGAGCGCAAGCACGACGATGGCCAACACGGCTGGCGCGATGATGAGGCGCGTCCGCTCTTCGCTGCGCGCAGGTTGCTGGGATGGCGTCGGCATCACCGGCGCACCGTACACCATGCCAAGGATCATCGCTGCGATGCCCACGAAAATGATCGCGAGGAGTGTGACGACGATCGCCGCGACCCACGGGTACCCATCGAGCGCGGCGTTGATGATCGAGAACTCGCTGATGAACATGCCGAAGGGCGGCGACCCCGTCACCGCGAAGAGTCCCACGATCAACAGAGCTCCCGAGATGGGAAGCCGCCGCAGCACGCCGCTGATCTCCGCCGCGACCGACGTCCCCGTCGCGAGCACCACGTTCCCGACGGCGAGGAAGATCATCACTTTGGCGAAGCCGTTGTTCACCGCGTGCAGCACGGACCCGTACGACCCCACGCCACCGAGGCCGAGTCCGAGGACGAGCAAGCCCATGTGCTCGACGCTCGAGTAGGCGAGCAACCGCTTGATGTCACCCTGCGCGATGATGAACGCGGCGGCGATGACGAGCGAGAAGACGCCGAACGCGATCAGCGCGGGGCGGACGAAGGCGTCAGCCTGTGCCGCGAAGCAGATCGAGAGAACGCGCGCCAGACCGAGGAACGCACAGCTCGTCAGGGCCCCCGCCATTAGCCCGCCCACGAGGCTGGGCGCCTCGCCGTACGTGTCGGGCTTCCACGAGTGGAGCGGCGCGAGTCCCATCTTGGTGCCGAAACCAATCAGCATGAAGACGAACGCGGCGCGTAGCCACACCGGATCCAGCGCGTGCGCGTTCGCGATCATGTCGTCGAGGATGAGCGGCCGGCCGCCGGCCGCTCCCGACGGCTGCGCGGTGGCGAGCAGGAACACTCCAAGCAGCGCGAACGCGATTCCCACCGACGACAGCATGAGGTATTTCCACACCGCCTCCAGAGAGCGTCGGTCGTGCCGGTGGTAGATGAGCGGAGCAACGGCGAGCGTCGTCGTCTCGAGCCCGATCCAGAGCAGCGCAAAGTGATGGCTCACGGCGACGAGACTCGCCGCGGCGAGAAAGACCAGCAGACAGCTGGCGAACGCTCGGCCTCCGCGAGGATTCTCCTCGCGCAGATAGCCGACCGCGTAATGCGCCACCGCGAGAAACAGCGCGCTCACCAGCGTCAGAATCACACGACCCAGTGGGTCCTCCGCGACCCAGCTTCCAAGCGTCGCGTCACCCGCCGCGACCCACAGCCATCCGACGGCCGCGAGATGCGCCAGCGCCGTCCCAACGAGCACCGCCCCGCGCGCTCGCGACGGCATGACGTACGCCAGTGCGGCAGCGAGCGCGGGAGCGAGAACGAGCGCGAGAAGAATCATCGAACGCCGTCAGTCATGCAGCTCGGTGAGCTTCGCGGACGAAATCGAGTCGAACTCGCGATTGATGTGAAAGACGACGATGCCCATGATGAAGACGCCGACGAACACATCGAGGAGAACGGCGATCTCGACGAGGAATGGCACGCGCTGCGACTGGGTGAGCCCGAACAGGTAGATGCCATTCTCGAGCATGAGGTAGCCGACCACCTGCGTGATGGCCTTCGCGCGCGTCGTCAGCACGATGAGGCCGATGATCACCGTCACGAGCGCCACGGGCACCAGCAGGTCCGTCTCGACCAGCTCCAGCGGCAGTGCGGCCGCCACGCCAAACGCGATCGCGAGCGCGACACCGCCGAGGATCATCGACGCCATGTATCCGATGCGTGGCTCGACTTCGCGACGCACCGCCGCCTCGCGAATCGCCCAGCGCAGAAACCAGGGAAGAAGCCCCGCCTTGATCACCGCCGTCCCGATGGCGAGCGAAACGGTGTGCACCGACATCTCCGGGTGGAGCAGGAGCGGAAGCGCGCCGAGCAATACGCCCTGGAGCGCGATGGCACGGATGCACGCGCTGAGGCGCGACATCCCGAGGACGGCGAAGTCCGTGAGGACAACGAGGAGAAGCGCCAGCTCGGACAGGGACGTCATGAACCGATCATCGCAGGAGGAGGACGAGCCCGAACAACGCGAGAGCCGATGAGGCAGCGATGTAGAGCGGAACTTTCGGCAGCCGGAGACGCGCCATGATCGACTCGACAATGCCGACCGCGACGCCCATTGCGACAAAGCTCGCGACCAACAGCGCCAGGCCGGACCATCCGCCCGCACGAGGGTGCGGGGCCACGACGTTGACGATGATGCCGGCGAACAGGGCCAGCTTGAGCGCGTTCGCGTACAGCACCATGGCGAGATCGGGCCCGCTGTGGTCGAGCACCATGACCTCGTGCACCATCGTCAGCTCGAGATGCGTCGCGGGATCGTCCACGGGAACCCGCGAGCACTCGGCCAGCGCGAGCATGAACACGCTCCCCGCGACCATGACCGACACGGTCATCGCGTTCACCGCGCGCGCGTCGCCGCCGAGCATCGCGCTCAGCGAGAGATCCTGCGCCATGACCGCGAGGGCGGCGATGGCGATGAAGAGTCCCGGCTCGACCACGCTGGCGAAGGTGACTTCGCGGCTCGCCCCCATCCCCTCGAAGCTGGAGCCGGTATCGAGCGACGCGAGCACCAGGAGGAAGCGGCCGAGCGCGAGCAGGTAGGCAAAGGCGACCGCGTCGCCGGCGAATCGCAGAAGGGATGCCCTGCCATCGAGCGGCAGCAGCATTGCGGCCACGAGCGTCGTCGTCACCAGCATCACTGGGGCCAGGCGAAAGATCCAGGTCGTGGTCGTGCTGTAGACGACGCCGCGTCGTGCGAGCTTCCAGAGATCGGCGTAGAGCTGCCACGGCGGCGGCCCACGTCGCCCGGCGATGATCGCTTTCGTCTTCCAGATGACCCCGATGACGACAGGCGCTCCGAGCACGAGCAGGAGAAGCGCGCTGGCGGCCGAGGGTGCGAGGGACGCCTCCATCAGCCGCGAGGAAAGAGAGCGAGATAGGCCAGGAGCACGACGAGCGCCGCCATCACGTACAGCAGGTACAGATGCAGCCGCCCTTGTTGAATCCCGCGCAGCCGAAGGGCGGCCCGCAGCAGTGCATTCCAGGTCGGCCGCGCCACACCGTCGAGCACCAGGTCATCGGGATGGGTGTGAAGGGAGTGCGCGGTTCGCTTCACGCGCACGCCACTGAGGGGACCGAAGATGGCGAGCAGGGGCGCCGCGAACGACGAGGCCGTGTACTGCATGCGCGGCGTGGCCGCCGGGTATCCGCACGCCCAGGTCACCTCGCGTCGCACGCCGTGGCGGCGGACGAGCGCCGACCGTATCCACCACAGGAGAGCGCCAACGGCGAGCGTCGATGCGGCGAGGAGTGAGATCGCCCACCCGCCACGCAGGACCTCGCTCGGCATCGGCGCGGCGATGGGTCCGGCCATCTGCCGGGCCGCGTCCGTCACGAGCGAGATACCTAACACCGGCACGATGCCCAGAATGACACACGCCGCCGCCAGCATCACCAGCGGCGCCCTGGTGCCCACCGAGCCCTCGACCGCGTTCGCGGCGTGCGGCGTGCGCGCCGTTCCAAGAAACACCACGCCAGCGACCTTGGCGAAGCACGCCAGCGCGAGGGCGCCGATGAGCGCGAGCATCGGGATGCCTAACAGCGCGAGCCGCGGTGCCGCCGCGGGCTGTCCCGTCAGGAAGAGCCCCTGGTACACCAGCCACTCGCTGACGAATCCGTTGAACGGCGGCAGTCCGACGATCGCCGCCGCGCCGACCAGAAACCCCATCCACGTCCACGGCATCCGTCGCGCGAGCCCCCCCAGCTCCTCCATGTTGCGCGTGCCGGTCGCGCGATAGACGGCGCCGGCGCCGAGAAAGAGCAGGCTCTTGAACAGCGCGTGGTTGACCGTATGGAGCAGGCCGGCGGCGAAGCCTAACGTCGCCACGATCGGTGACTGGCGCGCGATCCCGATCATCCCGATGCCAATCCCCATCAGGATGATCCCGATGTTCTCGACGCTGTGATACGCGAGCAGCCGCTTCATGTCGTGCTGCGCCAGCGCCCAGAGCACACCGAGCACGCCCGAGGCGACGCCGAGCCCGAGGATGAGCCACCCGCACCAGGCCGGTGCGCCACCCAGCATCAGGAGAACGCGCAGCAACCCGTAAATGCCGGTCTTGATCACGATACCCGACATGAGGGCGGAAACGTGGCTCGGGGCGGCCGCATGCGCCGGCGGAAGCCAGAAATGCAGTGGAACGACTCCCGCCTTGAATCCGAATCCGACGAGCGCCAGCAGGATGATCGCCGTCGTGCTGCCTCGACCTAACGACGGTGAGGCGGCGGCGAGCGCATCGAATGACCACGTCGCTGCCGACTGCTGCCAGATCGCGAAGAGGACGAAAAGCGCCAGCGTCGCCGTGTGGGTTGCCACGAGGTAGATGAGCCCGGCGCGTCGAACGTCACCCTCCTCGTGATGCGTGACGATCAGCACATAGGAGCCGATCGCCATGACCTCCCAGGCGCCGAGGAAGACCACCACCGAGCGGGCGGTCACCACCAGCGCGATCGCGGCAAGCAGGACCGCGAACGCCAACTGCGTGAACCAGCTCGACGATCCGCCGTGGACGCCGCGCGATTGACGCTCGCGCGCGAGGTCGCTGGTCCCGAACACGGCGCACATGGCTCCCACCGCGAGAACGGCAAGCACGAAGACCGCCGACAGTGCATCGATGCCCACAATCCAGTCGCCTCCGGGCACCGCCGACCGGATGGCGAACGAGACCGGCGTACCGGACACGAGCACACGCACCGCATCCGCGCTGGCGATGACGCACCCCGTCACGACCAACGTCTGGTACACGGTGTCGCCGACGGCGTGACGTGCCCGGCGCGTTGCCGCGGCGCTGATGCCGCCGGCGATGATCGCCGAGAGCCCGATGACGAACAGCGTCACGCGATTCTCATGACGCGGAGTCGATCGCGGGGAAGGTTCCTGTCGTCCGCGTCGACTCCAGCATCTCGATTCGGGCGATGATGTCCTCAGCGGGAGCGCGCTTCTTGAACATCTTTCGAAGCAAGTCGTCCCGGAGGAGGAACCCGAGCTGCGCGAGGATGCGCAGGTGCACCGGCACCGTCGGGCTGACGACCATGAACAGGGTGTGCACCGGCTGTCCATCGATCGCGTCGAACTCGACCGAATGCTTCAACAAACAGAGGGTGACGAACGGCTGATCGACGTGCAGCACGATCGGGTTGCGCACGTGCGGAATGGCGATGCCATCCCCGACGCCGGTCGAGCCCATCGCCTCACGTGCCTCGAGAACGCTCAGAAGCGTTGCCCGGTCCTGCTCCGGAGGAAGCGGAAGGCGGGCGACGAACTGCCGCAGGAGCTCGCGCTTGTTCTTCGCGTCGATGTCGTAGAAAATGCCTCCGGCTCGCAGAAGCTGCGACATCGGAGGCACGGCATCGGGGGCTCGGCGCGCGTGCTCGAGCAGGCTTCGCGAGACATGGACGCCGTGCTCGACGGCCCACTCCCAGAGCTCGACGGCGTTCAGGTACAGCCGCTCGCTGACTTCATGGACCGGTAGCCCGCGCTCGGCGATCCATCGTCGCGCCGTCGATTCGCTGACCCCGAGGTATTTTGCCGCTTGGCGCAGCGTCAGTTGCACCGACGCCTCAAACGTCGCTGGTGAGAGACTGGCGTACGCGGCAAGCTACACCGAAGGTGGCTCCGGTGCCAAATTGCGAAGCACGCGACCGTACCGGCTACCTGACGAGAACGACGCCCCCCGCGTGGTACCGCTCGGCCGCCTCGAAGATCGCCTTCGCGGGCTCCTCGGCGATTGTCACCAGCACCTCGGCCCGTAGCCCCGCCTGCCGAAGACGGCGCGCGATGTCGCAGACGTAGATCTCTCCCTGCTCCCTCGCGCGACGCTCCTGTTCCCCGTCGTCGCCGAGCTGACCAGCGAGGGCCGGCTCGAGCGCCATCGCGGGAGACAACGTGTGCATGATGCGGAAGGCCGGGTGGTCGAGCGTGGCGAACTTCAGCGCGAGATCCGCCACGTCTTCCGGCGGTTCCGTCCCATCCACGGCGATGATGATGTTATCGAGCGTCACGCGCTTCGGCACGTACTCTCCTGCCACGCCACGCGTGAGGAGTACGGGACAACGGGCATGATGCGCCACGACGGACGACACACTTCCCAGGCGGCGCCGCTCGGCGCCGGTGCGGCCGTGTGTCGTCATCACGATGAGATCGGCGTCCACGCGATCGACGTAGTCGGCGATGGCGAGCGCCGGCGATCCGTCGAGCGTCTCGACGCGAACGTCTTTCGTTCCGCCCTCGGCGAGCCAGGCCGCCATTTCATTCAGGTAGTGCGCGACGGCCGTGCGCGCAGGCTGCTCCACGGAGTCCTCGTCGTGCGGAACGTGCGCACGAACCAGATGAAGCCGCGCTCCCGATTCGGTGGCGATCCAGCCGGCGACGGCAATCGCGGACTCGGAGAAGCTCGATCCGTCGAGGGGAACGACGATATCTCGAAATGTCGCTCTGTCCGACATGCTTGTGCCTCCTAGTGCGGCAACCGCGGCCCCGTGTACACGTAGCGCGGTCCCGGCAGCTTCCGTTGTGCGACTGCTCTGGCAATATCGAGAGCGCTGACAATGCCGACGAGGCGATCCCCGTCTATCACGAGGACGCGGTGTGCACGCGCGCGCTGCATCGCGTCGGCCGCCACCCTGACGTCGGTCTTCGGCGAAAAGACCAGCAGCGAGCGGCTCATCGCCTCGGCCACCGTGTGTTCGGCGAGGAGATCCCACACCGCTCCGCCGATGTCCTTGAACCGCTCGGAGACGTCGGCGCCCGCGTCGGACCAGAAGTCGACGAAGTACGCTGCCGGCACGTCGCCGGTGGCGTCGGAGGAATCCTCGAGGAGACGCGGCTCCCCCTCCTCGTCCGAATCGTTGACGTCAGGCACCCCTGGCGTCGTCGCCAGGAACTGGATGGCGTCCATCGCCGAGAGCATCCCGATGATGCTGTCACCCTCGAGCACCGGTGCCCCGCTGATGTCCCGCGCGGTGAGGATCTCCAGGGCATCCCGCAATGGCATGTCGGGATCGAGCGTCACGACGTCCCGCGTCATGATGTCTTGCAGCCTGAGCATTGTGCGTCTCCCGTGCCTCGGTGAGCGAGCGGTCTTCGAGCACAAGCTACGGCGCGAAAGGGACGCGTCTGTCGGCGAAAAATCCCCCGCGTGTAAGGGATTCTCAGGTCTCGCTGCCCAGTCGAAGGCGGACACGTGCATCGAGCGCCAGAACGCCCTGCGGAAGGGCGAGCAGCGGGTTGATGTCCATCTCTTCGATCTCGGGGAAGTCGTCGGCGAGCTGTGCGATCACACGGAGCGTTCGTTCCAAAGCGGCACGATCCGCCGGCGGTCTACCCCGGATCCCCTCGAGAACGGCCTTGGCGCGGATGGACGTGATCATGTCCCGCGCATCCAGCTCCGTCAGCGGCGCGACCCGAAAAACGATGTCCCGAAGCGCCTCGACGAAGATCCCGCCGAGGCCGAACATCACCAGCGGACCGAAGAGTGGCTCGCGTGAAACACCGACGATGGTTTCCGTTCCGCCCCGTACCATGCGCTGCACGAGAACGCCGTCGATTCGCACGTTGGCCAGTGCGCCGCGCACATCGTCGACGAGCGCTCGATACGCCTCGCGCAGCTCGTCCTCGGTCTCGATGCCGAGCTTTACGCCGCCGATATCGGTCTTATGGGTGATGTCGGGGGACACGACCTTCAGAACCAGCGGATAGCCCAGGGTGCTCGCGATGCGTGCGGCCTCGTGCGCATCCCGCGCGAGTCCGGCCTCCGCGACCGGGATGCCATAGGCCGCCAGCAGCTCCAGCACCTCGATCTCGGAGAGCTTTGCGCGCCCCTCGCTCCGCGCGCGCTCGATGATCACGATCGCCCGCGCGCGATCGACGGGCAGTCGCTGAGCAGTCGTCGTCGGGCGCGCCACCCACTCGCTTTGTCGCGCGAGAGCGGCGAGCGCTCGCGCTGCCGACTCGGGAAAGATGTACCCGGGAATGCCGGCCTCGTTGAGCTCGGCGCGACCCTGGGGAAGGCCCTGCTTTCCCATGAGCACAGCGACCACCGGCTTGTCGGGACGACTCTTCGACGCGGCGACGATCGCCTCCGCCACATCTTCCTGACGAACGCCGAGCGGGGGGACGAAGATCGCGAGCACGGAGTCGACGCGCGCATCTCCCAGCAGCGCCTCGAGCGACTGGCGATATCCGGTCGGCGTGGCCGACGCGATCATGTCGAGTGGATTGCGAATGGATGCTTCGGGCGGGAAGAGCGGCGTGAGCGTCCTCACGGTGTCGGCGCTCAGCTCGCCGAGGACGAGGCCGTGTCCCTCGAGCGCGTCGGCGGCGAGGATGCCCGGTCCGCCGGCGTTGGTGACGACGGCGGTGCGACGCGAGCGCGGGAGCGCCTGTCCGGTGAACACCATGGCGATGTCGAACAGCTCCTCGACCGAGCCAGCCCGAAGGACACCGGCCTGTGAAAGCAAGGCATCGACGGCGGCTTCGCTCGCGGCGAGGGCACCGGTGTGCGACGTCGCGGCACGCGCGCCGACCGTCGAGCGGCCCGATTTGAGGATGACGAGCGGCTTTCGCTTCGTGAGACGCGAGGCAATGTCGAGAAAGCGGCGCGGATTTCCGAAGTTCTCGACGTACATGAGGATGACGTCCACCGTCGGGTCGTGCTCCCACTGCGTGAGCAGGTCATTGCCGCTGACGTCGGCCTTGTTCCCCACCGAGACGAACTGGGAGATGCCGATCCCGTATTCCTTCGCGTAGTCGAGGACGCTCAGCCCCATCGCGCCCGACTGCGAGACGAAGCCGACGCGCCCGCGCGGCGGCATCGTCGGGGCAAAGGTCCCATTCATCGAGATGGCGGGGTCGGTATTGAGCACGCCCATGCAGTTGGGACCGACCATGCGCACGCCGTGACGGCGTACGAGGTCGCGCAGTGCATTCTCCCGCTCCACGCCTTCGCCGCCGACTTCGCGGAATCCGGCGGAGATGACGACCAGTCCTTTCACCCCTGCCTCGACGCACTCGCGGGAGACCTCGAGCACGCGCTCCTTTGGCACGGCGATGATCGCGAGGTCCACCGGCTCGCCGATCGCGCGCACGCTCGGGTACGCGCGAATCGAATGGATCGACGCGGCCTTGGGGTTCACGGGATGGACGGCGCCGGTGAATCCGTGCGCCACGAGATTGGCGACGATCTGATGGCCGATGGTCTCCGGCGATCTCGACGCTCCGATGACGGCGATGGAGCGTGGCTTGAGAATCGAATCCAGCTCGCCGGCGTGTGCTCGACCGCCCGTCGCGTCAGTACCTGGTGGGGAAACACTTCGTGTCACGGTCAAGAGGAGTCCTCTTCGTGCAGGGCCGGCGTGAGCGGACGGATTCGGAACGCAGTCGCCCGAGGAATGTCGCGCAACCGCCGTTGCCGGTGAAGGCCGCGGTAAGCGGTCCCCGGCCACACGCCCTGACGGTCGTGGGCAACCGGGGGTGCCACGTGTCAGAGTTCCCCTGAGGGCAACGGAGGTATTCGCCGATACTCCGTCAAGACAGCGGGCTCCATCCTGTGCTGGAGGAAATCTGCGCTCCCTCACTGGAGGGTCTCATGAGAAGGATCCTGTCGGCGATCGCCGCGGTGTCGGTTGCCGCGTGCGTCTCTCTCCCGCGCGAGACCCCGGTCGCGAACGGGCCAACGGACGCCGTCCTGCTGGAAGGGGAATGGAGTGGCGAGTTCAACAGCGATGATGGCCGTCGCGGTGGAGGCATCGCCTTCGCGCTGGATGTGAAAAACGACACGGCGGTCGGTCGCGCGGTTCTGCGCCCGGTCGTGTACCTGGCGGCCGAGGCCGGCGCTTCGGTTCCGTCGCGTACGGAGACGCGTCCCGAGCTGCGCCTGCCCATGTACTTCGTCAGCACGTCGCAGAGTGTCGTAACCGGTGTGATGCCGGCGTACTTCGATGTCGAGCGGATGGGAGTGGTGCAGACGACGTTCGTCGGACAGATGAGAAGCTGGAACGTGATCGAAGGAACATACTTCACGCTCGGGCCGAATCTCCGCATCGAAGAGCGGGGAACGTGGCGGGTGGTGCGCGGCACCGAGTAAACGGAGGTCAGGATGAGTGGCGTACATGTGCACTTGCTGCTGAATCACATCCCCGTCATCGGGATGGTGTTCGGCTTTCTCGTCTTCCTGCTGGGTGTCTGGCGGAAGAACGATTCGTGGGCCCGGCTGGGGATGGGCATGTTCGTGGTCGTGGCCATCGTGTCGGTCGTCACGATGCTCACCGGTGAGGGGGCCGAGGAGGCCGTGGAACATCTGCCAGGGGTAACGGACGGGATCATCGAGGAGCATGAGGAGGCAGCGAAGCTGGCTTCGATCGCCGCGTACGTGTTAGGCGGCGTCTCGCTGCTCGGGCTCCTCTGGGTACGCGGTCGTCCGCTACCCCGGGCACTCACAGTGACCGTGCTGCCGATCGCGCTGCTGGTGGCCGGTCTGATGGGATACACCGCGAATCTCGGCGGGCAGGTTCGGCACACGGAGATTCGCGCAGGCGCCCTGGTGACCGGAGAGGCCGCCGGGGGTGTCGAGCTCGATGAGCAGGAAGAGGAGAAGCGAACCGAGCATTGAGCGAGTAGCGACCGAAGCAGCCGGGAAACGCATTACGAGGGACGCGGCGATGGGGCTGCGTCCCTTTGCGTTCCGGCACGCCGACGCCCGTTCACGCTCGAGCCGGATCCCCCACCCCGACCGGCGCCACGGCCCGCGAACGGACGGTCTGTCTCTCCCTCCATAACGCGTACACGGCTGGAATAACGACGAGGGTGAGTACGGTGCTCGACACCATCCCCCCGACCATCGGCGCCGCGATTCGCTTCATCACGCTCGCGCCCGTCCCCGTTCCCCAGAGAATCGGAAGGAGTCCCGCGATGATGGCGATCACCGTCATCATCTTCGGACGAACGCGCTCGACCGCCCCTTCGACGACGGCGTCGTACAAGTCGCGAGCTGTCGGCCGGCGCCCCATGGCTTGCCGCGCCTTCCAGGCGTGATCGAGATAGATCAGCATCACTACCCCCGTCTCGGCCGCGACTCCCGCGAGCGCGATGAAGCCGATTGCCACGGCCACCGACCAGTTGTATCCGAGCATCCAGATGAACCAGATGCCCCCGATCAGCGCGAACGGAAGCGAGAGCATCACGATTGCCGTCTCGGCGACACTCCTGAAGTTGAGGTACAGCAGCAAGAAGATGATGGCGAGCGTCGCGGGAATGACGATCTTCATCGCGCCCTTTGCGCGCTCCATGTACTCGTACTGTCCGCTCCACGTCATCGTGTAGCCGGCCGGGAGCGTCACTTCGCTCTCGACCATCGCCTTCGCGTCGGCCACGTAGCCGCCGATGTCGCGGCCGGCCACATCCACGTACACCCACGCCGTGGGAACCGCATCCTCGGTGCGCACCACCATCGGCCCCGCGGTCTGCCTGATGGTGGCGACCTGGCCTAACGGGACCTGGGCGGTGGCGCCCGCCATCGACGTGCCTCCTCCGCCCATCGAGGGTCCGGACATCACGCCGCTGGAGGACTGAACCGCCCCGGTCCCCCGAGTGTGGCTCACGGGGACGAGCACCGACGCCAAACGCTCCGGCGTATCGCGCAGCTCCTGCGGATACCGCACGCGCACGCCATAGCGCTCTCGACCTTCCACCGTCTGTGTGATCGTCATCCCGCCGATCGCCGTCGCGATCACCGTCTGGATGTCCCCGACGTTGAGTCCATGGCGAGCCGCAGCGGCCCGGTCGATGTCGATGTCCAGGTAGTAGCCGCTGACCGCGCGCTCGGCGAACACGCTTCGCGTCCCGGGTACCATTTGCACGGAGCGCTCGACCTCCTTGCCAATACGCTCGAGCTCGCCGAGGTCGGGACCGAAGATCTTGATGCCGACCGGGGTGCGAATGCCCGTCGCGAGCATGTCGATGCGCCCGATGATCGGCATCGTCCAGGCGTTGGTGACGCCCGGCATCTTCACCGCCGAATCCATTTCGGCGACCAGTCGGTCGTAGGTCATCTCCTCGCGCCATTGCGAAGTCGGCCTGAGCGTGATCGTCGTCTCGAACATGTCGAGCCCGGCCGGGTCAGTGGCCGTCTCGGCGCGCCCCGCCTTTCCCCAGACGTGGTCGACTTCCGGGAACTGTTTCAGAATCGAGTCCTGCTGTCGCAGGATCTCGCGCGCGCGCGCCACGCTCACGCCGGGCAGCGTGGTGGGCATGTAGAGGATGGTCCCTTCGTCCAGACGCGGCATGAACTCGCTGCCGAGGCGCGTCCATGGAATCCACGTGAGGATGAGCGCGACCGCCGCGCCGACGATCACCCCCCACCGGTGGCGAAGAACCACGGAGATGATCGGACCATACGCCCGGATGAGCGCGCGGTTGACCGGGTTCGCACGCTCCCGATAGATCCGGCCACGAATGAACAGCCCCATCGCCACCGGTACGAGCGTCACGGCGAGCAGGCTCGCCGCGGCCATGGAGAATGTCTTGGTGAACGCGAGGGGCGTGAACATCCGCCCCTCCTGCCCCTGGAGCGTGAATACGGGGATGAAGGAGACGGTAATGATGAGGAGCGAGAAGAAGAGAGCGGGACCAACCTCCTTCGACGACTCGATCACCACCCGCCACCGCTCCTGCGTCGACAGCGCCCGGGTGTCGAAGGAGCTCGCGACGGTTGGCTCCCGAGAAGTGCCGCCGGGCGCGTCGAGCGCGATCGCTCGCTCGAGGTGCTTGTGCATGTTCTCGATCATCACGATCGCCGCGTCGATCATCGCGCCGATGGCGATGGCAATGCCACCGAGCGACATGATGTCGGCTCCGACCCCGACCCACCGCATCGCGATGAAGGCCATCAATATCCCGATCGGAAGCGTGAGGATGGCGACGAGCGCAGAGCGCGCGTGGAGGAGGAAGACGATGCAGACGAGCGCGACGATGATCGATTCCTCGATCAGCTTCTCGGTGAGCGTGTCGATCGATCGCTCAATGAGCTCGGAGCGATCGTAGACGGGGCGAATCACCACACCCGGCGGCAGACCCTTCTCGACCTCGGCGAGCTTCGCCTTCACGTTCCGTATCGTCGCCAGCGCATTCTCGCCGAAGCGCATAACGACGATCCCTCCGACCGCATCCCCACGTCCGTCGAGGTCGGCGATGCCGCGGCGCACTGCCGGGCCGATCGTCACGCGCCCCAGCTCCGTGACTCGTATCGGAGTGCCGGATGCGGTCGCTCCAACCACCACGTTCTCGATGTCGGAGATGTTGTCGAGGTAGCCGAGGCCGCGAACCATGTATTCGCGCTCGGAGAGCTCGATCACCATGGCGCCGACATCGCTGTTGGCGTTCTGGATCGCCGCCATCACCTGCGTGACGGGAATACGATAGGCGAGGAGCTTGGCGGGGTCGATGTCTACCTGGTACTGCTTCTCGAAGCCGCCGATGGACGCGACCTCGGAAACGCCGCTCACCGCGGTGAGCGAGTAGCGGAGGGACCAGTCCTGAAGGCTGCGCAGCTCGGCGAGAGTGAGGCGCCCGCTCGTGTCCTCGATGGCGTACTGGTACACCCATCCGAGACCGGTGGCGTCGGGGCCGAGCGTGGGGCTCACACTCGCCGGGAGCCGCCCCTTGATGCCGCTCAGGTACTCGAGGACACGCGTGCGCGCCCAGTAGAGGTCGGTACCGTCCTCGAAGATGACGTACACGAACGACACGCCGAAGAACGAATAGCCGCGAACCGTTCGCGCGCCGGGCACCTTCAGCATCTCGGCGGCGATCGGATACGTGACCTGGTCCTCCACGATGCGCGGCGCCTGCTCGTTGTACGTCGCCTGGACGATGACCTGCACATCGCTCAGGTCGGGGAGCGCCTCGAGAGGCGTGCGCCTCACGGCCCAGATGCCGGCGGCGATGGCGACGGCGGTGAACAACAGGACGAACAGCGTGTTCTTCGCCGACCATTCGATGATGCGCTGGAGCATGCGCTATTCCTCGTGGCCGGAGTGATCCGCACCGCCCGGGCGCGGGCGCGCGGTGTCGCGCGGAGCGGGCGTCACCTTGACCGGGGTGTCGCCCCGGGTCGGAGCCGTCATGTCCATGCCCGGCATGTTCCCCATGCCACCGAGCGTGGTGCCGAGATTCGATTCCGCATCGACGAGGAACGTCGCGGACGCGACGACGGTGTCGCCGGCAGCGAGCCCCCGCAGGATCTGGAGCCGATCATCGGTGGTGGCGCCAAGCTCGACGAGGCGCGGCTCGAGCTTGCCATCCGGCCGCTTCACGAAGACGAGGTTCCGCTCACCCGTCGAAAGCACGGCGGTACGCGGCACGGTGAGCGCCACGACGCCAGAGGTGCCCGTTAGGCGCAGCGTGGCGTACATTCCCGGCTTGAGCCGCAGGCGCGGGTTCGCGAGCTCGACGCGCACTCGAGCCGTGCGCGTCTCTGGGTTGACCGTCGGATAGACGTAGGTGATCCGACCGGGAAACTCCTCCCCCGGAACCGCCTCGACCTCGGCGACCGCGCGCTGACCGAGGCGCACCGACGAAAGGTCCTGCTCGAAGACTTCACCCTCCACCCAGACGGTGCCGAGGTCGGCGACCTTGTACAGTTGATCGCCAGCCATGATGCGCTGCCCCTGA
>DASRHU010000107.1:0-24443 GCA_035650335.1 Gemmatimonadaceae bacterium
GTTCCTCCTCGAGGGGCTCGCGAAGGGAATCCTCGGCGGACTGCTCGCGCTCGGGCTCACGTATCTCGCACATTCGCTGATCTCGCGCACGCTCGTCGAGACGCGGTTCTTCGATGAGCGGATCATCCTGGCGGGGATCGCGTTTGGGGCGTTGATCGGATTCCTCGGGAGCGCGGTCTCTGTGGGGCGGCACTTGCGGCGTGTGTAGGCAGACCGTGGAACCGCAGAAGGCCGCAGACGGCCGCAGGCAGGCGAACAAGCGGCCGCAAATGAACGCAGATGCACGCAGGCTTCGGAGCGGCGATGGCTTGAGAGGGCTGCGCGTGCCGTTTCTGCGCACATCTGCGTTCATCTGCGGCCACCGTTTCGCCCTGCTGCGGCTTTCTGCGGCCGCCTGCGGTTCCATGCTTCTCCTCGCCATCGTGAGCGCCCCCGCTATCGCCCAGCAGCAATCGGCGGAGGCTCGGCTTCGCGCCGAGCGTGACCGGCTCGAGCAGCTGAGGCGCGAGCGCGAGGAGCTCGAGCGGCGCATGCGTCAGCTGCGCGGTACGGTGCACGATCTGTCAGCCGAAGTCGCGAATCTCGATCGTCAGGCGGACATGACAGCGCGGGCCGTTCGCTCGCTGGAATCGCAGCTGGCGTCGATCGGGGAGGCGGTCGATTCGGCCACGGGGGATCTCGTTCGCGCCGAAGATGAGCTCGTCGTGAAGCGCGCCATGCTTCGGCGGCGCCTCATCGACATCTACAAGCGCGGTCCGCTCCATACCTTCGAAGCGCTGCTCGCGGCGCAGTCATTCGGCGAGCTGGTGTCGCGATACAAGTATCTCCACCTCCTCGCCCTGCGCGATCGGGCGCTCGTCGAGCGGGTCGAGCAGCTGCGCGACCGCGTTCGTCGACAGCGTGGGAACCTCGTGCGCTATCAGAGCGACATCGAGCGAACGCGCGAGGAGCGGGCGCAGGAGGAGCGGCGTTTGCGCGAGCTCGAGCGGGAGCGCGCGCGGAGTCTGGCCGCCACCCGGCGGCGCGCCCGTGATACCGAGGCGCGACTGCGTCGCATCGCCCGCGACGAGCAACGGCTCACGAACGTGATCGCCGATCTGGAGGCAGCGCGACGTCGCGCCGAGCGTGCCCGTCCCGGCGCGCGCGCCAGCAGTACGATCCGGACGAGCGATCTCGGGCAGCTCGACTGGCCGGTGGATGGCGAGATCATCTATAACTTCGGGCGCGTGGTGAACCCGAACAACACGACGACACGGTGGAACGGCATCGGTATTGCCGCATCGGAGGGAACGCCGGTGAAGGCAGTGGCGGCCGGGAGCGTCGTCGTCGCGGAGATGTTCGGCACATACGGGCTGACGGTGATCGTGCAGCACGGTGGAGGCGACTACTCCGTGTACGGCTCGCTCAGTCGCATCGGCGTTCGGAAGGGCGCCGTCGTCAGCAAGGGTCAGGTGCTTGGCGACGTCGGTGTCGCCGACCCGGAGCTGCCGCCGCACCTGCATTTCGAGATGCGCCCCCAAGGGCGGGCCGTGGATCCGTTGGAATGGTTACGCGGAAGAAGGTGATGGCGCGAGGCAGTCGAGGTCGTCAAGGTCGTCGAGGCGATCCAGGAAAAAACGTCGACAACCTTGACGACCTCGACGACCTTGGCCACCTGCTCCTCGGCGCTCACGTCTCCACCGCCGGCGGAACGCCTAACGCGCCGGGACGGGCGAAGGCCATTGGCGCCACCGCCATGCAAATGTTCTCGAAGCAGGCGAGTCGATGGGCCGAGCGGGAGTGCGAGGAGGAGGAGTGCCGCGCGTTCGTCACGGCGCTGTCCGACACCAGCGTGCGCGCCACGGCGGCGCACGATAGCTACCTCATCAATCTCGCATCGCCCGATCCGGTGCTTCGCGCGCGGTCGCTGGCGTCGTTCGAGGCGGAGCTGCGGCGATGCGAGGCGCTCGGCATCGGGTACCTCGTGTCGCACCCCGGAAACTTCATGGACGATCGCGCGAGCGGCCTGGCGCGCAACGCCGAGGCGATCGGGATGGCGCTCGAGCGGGTTCCCGGACGCGTCGTGGTGTTGATGGAGATGACCGCCGGCAGCGGAACAGCGCTCGGAGCGACGTTCGAGGAAATGGCGTCGCTGATCGGGGCGGTTCCCATGCCACATCGCGAGCGAGTCGCCGTGTGCGTCGACACCGCTCACATCTTCGCCGCCGGTTACGACCTCGTGGACGACTACGAGGGCGTGTGGGCCCGGTTCTCCGATACGCTCGGGATGGACCGCCTCGGCTTCCTCCATCTCAACGACTCGAAGGCGCCGCGCGGCTCGCATCGCGATCGTCATGAGCTGATCGGCGAAGGAGCGATCGGGGAGCGGCCGTTCCGGAGCATCATGACCGATGAGCGGCTGGTGGCAATTCCCAAGGTGATCGAGACGCCAAAGCTGGACGATGCCGAGACCACCGACCGGCGGATGCTCGAGCGATTGCGGAGCTATGCCGTCTGACCGGAGTCTGGCGGCGATGGGCCATTCCACGTTATTCTCGCGCCGCATGAGAATTCCTGGCGGGCTGTCCGATCGTTTGGGGACCGCGGGGCGCGTCATCGCCGCGCTGCTCGCGGTCATGCACGCGCTGGTCGTGGTGGCCCCGCTCGCGGACCGCGCCGACAGCACGGTAGCGGCGGTTCACGTCGAGCAGGCGGGGACCAGCGCTCACCACGCGCACGGCGAGCTGTGCGCGCTCTGCGCCGCTTCGCATCTGGCCGCTCCGCCCGCACGCGCGTCGGAGTGCGTCGCCCTTCGGGATGCCGGTATCTCGCTACCGGTCGATCGCGCCGATCCCTGGGGAACAGCCGGACGACTCGTTTCACGCTCGCGCGCACCGCCGGTCTGACGCGTCGCGCCTGTTCAGGCGCACTCCTGGAATAGATGCGTGATCACCGCCTCGCCAACTGCATCGCGCCGTGGCGAGGCCCTGCACGGGAGCCTGATGCGGACGATCATTTTATGTGGAGCGCTCTTCGCGCTCATCGGCACGAACGCGGTCGCGCAGCAGCGGGACACGACTGCTCGTCGGGATTCCATCGCCCGAGCGGATAGCATCGCGCGCGCGGACTCACTCCGCCTCGTGCGCGAGCTGGAGCGCATTCGCGGCGAAGCGCGTCCCGTCGACCCCATCGGCGGGCAGGCTCCGGCGCCTCCCACACAGCCCAGCACCGCGCTGAACCCGAACATCAGCGTCATTGGGGACATCGTCGTCGACGCGAGCCCCGACGGCAGCACGCTCGAGACCGGACGCCGCTTCGACGTTCGCGAGGTCGAGCTCGCACTCGGCGCCAGCGTCGATCCGTATTTCCGGGGTGACTTCATCCTCGGGCTCAGCGATGAGGAAGGCATCGCCATCGAGGAGGCCTACGTCACCACCACCTCACTTCCGTGGCAGCTCCAGGTACGCGCGGGACGCTTTCATCTGCCATTCGGCAAACAGAACACAACGCACCGCGCCGAGCTGCACACGATCGAGTACCCACACGTGATCCAGCAGCTTCTCGGACCGGAGGGTGGCAAGGGCACCGGTCTCGTGCTGAGCAAGATTCTCTCGCCGCTCGGCTTCTATCAGGAGCTCCAGCTCTCGGCAATGGAGAGTTTCCCCGAGGAGCACGGGCACGGACACGAGGAAACGGACTTCGAGGCCGAGCCAGCCGAGGCGCCTAACAAGAACCTGCGCGGGCTCGGGTATGGCGGGCGCGTTCGCAACTACTGGGACATCGACGAAGCGACGAATCTCGAAGTGTCGTTCAGCGCGGGGACGGGGCGCCGCGCGGAGCCGTTCGCGTGCGAGATCTCTCCCGGGACATTTGTCGCCTGCCCCGGACCCTCCGGTGAAACGGCCGTGCTCGCGCGGCAATCGCTCGTCGGCGCCGACATCACGTTTCGGTGGCGCCCCCTTCGGGAGGGGTTGTACCGCTCGTTCATCTTCCAGACGGAGGTGATGCGGCAGCACAACGATCAGCCCGGGCTTCCATCGGGGGTCCCGCTCGGAGCCGCGTATCTCGGGCCGACCGACGAGCGCACGGGGCTGTACGCGTTCGGGCGCTGGCAACTCTCGCGACGACTTTTTCTGGGCGCACGGTACGACTGGCTGGATGCGACGACGGGGGGAGAGCGGGACATCTCGGCGATTTCGGGGTATTTACAGTTCTTCCCCAGCGAGTTCTCGAAGGTGGTGCTGGGGTACGAGAATCTGAGGCCGGACGTCGGCGACCGGGTGAACCGTCTGCTCATGCAAATGACGATCGCCATTGGGCCGCACCGGCCGCACCCATTTTGACGGATGGACCCAATGAATCGCCTCGTCATTGTTGGCGCGGCCGTGGCGGCGCTCGCCGCTCCGCTGCCCGCGCAGAAGCTACGGATCGTCACGAGTACCACCGACCTGCACGACATCGCGCATGCCGTCGGCGACAAGCGCATCAGCGCGATGAACATCGCGGCCGGCTATCAGGATCCGCATTTCGTGGAAGCGAAGCCGAGCTTCGCCCTGCAGCTCGGGAAGGCGGACGTGTTCGCCTACGTCGGTCTCGATCTCGAGGTCGGCTGGATGCCGACATTGCTCGATGCGGCGCGTAACTCGCGCATCAACCGCGGGGGTCGTGGCGACGTGGACGTCTCGCGTGTGATTCCCGTGCTCGATGTGAAACCGGGTGCCGACCGATCGATGGGTGACGTGCATCCGCGCGGGAATCCGCACTACTGGCTGCATCCGGAAAACGGCAAGCGCATCGCGCGCCTTTTTCGCGACAAGTTCATCGAGCTCGACGCCGAAGGCGCCGCGACCTATCGAGCGAACACCGCGCGCTTCGAGGCACGCATCGACTCGTTGACGCGGGCGCTTGCGCCTCAGCTGGCGGCAATTCGCGGAAAGCCCGTCGTCGCCTATCACACGAGCTGGCGCTACTTCCAGGAATTCACGGGGATGAACATCGTGGGGTTCATCGAGCCCAAGCCGGGCGTGCCGCCATCGCCTTCGCATCTCGCCGGACTGATCCAGCAGATGAAGCGGACCGGGGCGAAGGTAATCATCATGGAGCCCTTCTACGACAGGAAGATGCCCGACTTCGTGGCGCGGAACACCGGTGCCAGGGTGCTGGTGTTGCCGTCGTCGGTGCAGGGAGTCAAAGGCGTCGACGACTATCTGGAGCTGATCGACTACGACGTCCGGCGCCTCGCCGAGGCGCTGCGGTGAGTGCGCTCATCACGTTCGACCACGCGACGCTCGGCTACGGGCGTCGCGTGGTGCTTTCGGACCTCACCTTCGAGATTCCCGAAGGCGACTTTCTCGGCGTGGTCGGGCCTAACGGCTCCGGCAAGACGACAATCGTTCGCGCCATCCTTGGCACGTTGAAGCCGATCGCGGGAGGGGTGACGCGCATCCCGCAGCTGCGCTTCGGCTACGTCCCGCAGCGCGATCAGGTGGACTACAGCTTCCCGCTCCGCGTGGTCGACGTGGTGATGATGGGGCGCTACGACCGGATCGGTGTCGGCCGCAGGCCCCGCCCCGAGGACCGCGAGCGGGCGATGGCGGCCCTCGAGGCGGTCGGTATTCGCGAGCTGGCGATGGATCAGCTCGCCGGCCTTTCCGGCGGCCAGAAGCAGCGCACGCTCATCGCGCGCGCGCTCGTCGGCGAGCCAAACCTGCTCGTGCTCGACGAGCCGACGACGGGAATGGATCTCGTCGCGACGACGCAGATCCTCGGACTCGTTCGCGAGCTGCACGAGCGGCGCGGTCTCACCGTGCTGATGGTGAGCCACGCGCTCAACGAGATCGCCAACTACGTGACGCGAATCGCGCTGGTGCAGGAAGGACGCTTCCGGATCGGCGCCGTCGACGAGATCGTCACCGAGCGAACGCTCAGCGAGCTGTACGGCATTCCGGTCGAGGTCGATTCGATCGCGGGCCATCGGATCGTGGTCGCGCGGCGCGGCCCGGCGGTGCTGAAGCCCGACCGTGACGTCGCGGCCGGAGGCCATCGCGGTGCTTGACGCGATCCTCCTCTTCCGCGACGCACTGTACGGCACCCTCGTCATCGCGTTCGTTTGTTCGGCGCTCGGCGTCTACGTGGTGCTTCGTCGCATCGTTTTCGTCGGCGCGTCGCTCGCGCAGATGTCGACGCTCGGCATCGCGGTCTCGTTCTGGCTCGCGGGGGTGGGAGTTGCCGGCGTCATCACGACGAGACCGATCGTTCTCTCGTTGCTGGCCACGCTGCTCGGCGTGGTCTTCTTTTCGGCGGGGATGAAGCGCGCGCGCATTCCGCCTGACGCGCGCATCGGTGTCGCGTACGTCGTGGCCGGCTCGCTCGCGGTGCTGTTCATCGCCAAGGCCGCCGCCGGCGAGGCGCATGACATCTTCCTCCAGGGCAATATCCTCGGCATCACGCGCGGCGATTGGCTGGTGCTGCTCGGCGTGACCGTCCCCGTCCTGCTGCTGCACGTCGTGTTCTACAAGGAGTTTCTCTTCATCTCGTTCGATCAGGAGACGGCGCGCACGCTCGGGTACCGCGTGGAGCGCTGGACGCTGCTGCTCTATCTCACGATCGGTCTGTCGATCGCGTTCGCGATGCAGTTCGCCGGCCTGATGCTCGTGTTCGATTTCCTCGTGCTCCCGGCGGTGACGGGGTTGTTGATGGCGCGCGGGATGAGCGGCGTGTTCGCCTGGGCGATCGGAGCGGGACTGACGGCGGCGGTGATCGGGTTCTCGGTGTCGGTCCCGTTCGATTTGCCAACGGGACCGGCCATCGTCGCCGTGTCGGGTGGGTTGGTGATGGTGGCGTGGGTCGTCCGGCGAATCCGAGCTCGGTGACGCGGGCTGGCATCAAGAACCCAGGGGCGCATCACGGATGACACGGATTTGACTGTAACGGCCGGATCGCTCCGGGCGGCGATCGCTCTCCACGCGCAGCAACAAAAGCTGCTTTGGACCTGCGGATGGAAAGTGATCGGCGCAAGGAACGATCCGCAGCATCCGCCCGATCCGCCTCATCCGCATAGGCCCTCCGTTCTTGATGCCAGCCGGCCCGCCTCAACGGACATCAAGAACAGAGGGTCTATTCGGATGAGGCGGATGAGGCGGATGCTGCGGATCGCTCCTGGTGCATTGAACCCGCCGTGCGCGACACCAAAGACTGCTTTGGACCTGCGCGCGGAGAGTGATCGCCTCATGGAGCGATCAGGCCGTTACAGTCCCCTCCCGTGTCATCCGTGATGCACCCGTGGGTTCTTGATGCCAGCCCTACGCAGCCGAAGCCGGCGCGAGGTGCTCGCGGAAGACCTCGAGAGCGAGCTCGACCTTCCCGAACGGCGCCGACACCTGAACCCCCTGCACGGACGGGCGCACGCGCTCGAGCATCTCGCGCGCGACCGAAATACCCTCGGCGATCGCCGCCTCCTTCGACTTCTCGTTTGCGCTGCGCATCCGCGCGATGATCTCGGGCGGCACGACCACGCCGGGGACCTCGTTCGCGAGGAATTCCGCGTTACGCGCCGAGACGAGCGGCCAGATGCCCGCGACGATCGGAATACGAACGTGCGCGATCCGTTCGAGGAATCGCTCGAGCTGCGCCGGGTCGAATACCGGCTGCGTGATCGCGAACTCGGCGCCCGCATCCACCTTCCATTCGAACCGCCGGATTTCGTGTGCGAGATCGATCGCGGCCGGGTTCACGCCGACGCCGATCACGAACGAGGTTGGCGTGCCGATGGCGTTGTCGCCCGGATCCAGCCCACGGTTGAGATTGCGCACGAGATTCGTGAGGCCGATGGCGTCGATGTCGAACACCGCGGTCGCGTTCGGATACGGGCCCATCTTCGGCGGGTCGCCGGTGATGATGAGCAGGTTGCGCAGCCCCATGGCCGACGCACCGAGCAGGTCACTGAGCATCCCGAGCAGATTGCGGTCGCGACAGCAGTAGTGCGTTACCGTCTCGATGCCGATGCGCTGCTCGATGAGCAGGCTCGTGAGAAGCGCGCCCATGCGACTTTGCGCGCGCGGGCCGTCGGGAACGTTCACGGCATCGACGCCGGCGCGTTTCAGCGCCTCGACCCCCTGGAGCATCTTCGTCGCATCGACACCGCGCGGCGGGACGATCTCCACCGAGGAGACGAACTCGCCGCGCGCGAGCTTTCCCGCCCAGCGTGAGCGATCGGCAAAGGGATACGGCTCGACGGCGCCGGGCTGAGTGCTGCGCGCGGCGAGCTGTTCCGCCTGTGAGCTGCTCGCCGTCGCCACCGGGCGGGAGGGGCGCAGCCGCGGTACGAGGGGACGAATGCCCTCGACCAGGGCCTTGATGTGATCGGGTGTCGTCCCGCAACACCCGCCGATCACTTTCACACCGGCGTGAACCAGGTGTCGTCCGTACGAGGCGATGTATTCCGGGGACGCCATGTACATCGTGCGCCCGCCGACTTCGCGCGGCATTCCCGCGTTCGGCATCGCGCTCAGCTTGCGAGTCGTCACCGGGGCCATGCGCTCGATCGCCTCGAGAATCGCCTGCGGCCCGACCGAGCAGTTGAGACCGACGACGTCGGCACCGGCCGCCGTCAACACGCGCGCGACCTCTTCCGGCGCGTCGCCATAGGGCGTCAACCCGTCGGTGCCGATCGTCATTTGCGCGATGACGGGGACGGACGCATCGACGTCGCGCGCGGCACGTATCGCCTGCTCGAGCTCGCTCAGGTCGGCGAAGGTCTCGAGAATGAAGAGATCGGCGCCACCTTCACGCAGTGCCGCGAGCTGATCGCGGAAGACCGCTCGCGCTTCATCGACGGCGGTGGGGCCGTACGGCTCGATGCGGATACCGAGCGGCCCCACGGCACCCGCGACCCAGGCGCGATCGCCGGCCGCCTCGCGAGCGATCTGGGCGGCTCGCGCATTGAACTCCCCGACGTGCGCCTCGAGCCCGTGCTGCGCCAGCTTCACCCGGTTGGCGCCAAAGGTGTTCGTCTCGATGACCTCGGCCCCCGCCTTCACGTATGCCGCGTGCACCTCACGCACGAGCTCCGGCTGAGTGACGTTGAGCTGGTCGAAGCAGACGTTGATGAAGACGCCCTTGGTATAGAGCATCGTCCCCATCGCGCCGTCGAAGACGACGACGCGGTCGGGATCGAGGAGCTCGCGGGCATCTCGGAGAGCGGGGCGCGTCATGCGTTCGAGTCGAGTGCGGGATGCGGAATTCGGATTGCGGGTTGCTTTTCATTCGCAGTCCGAATTCCGCGTTCCGTATTCTCAGCGCGCACTACGTAATACTTCGCCGCCGGATGATGCACGACGATCGCGGCCGTCGACTGCTCCGGCAGCAGCTGGAACGACTCGGTGAAGCTCATGCCTAACGCCTCTCGCGCCGGGAGCAGCTTGAAGAGCTCGCCATGCCCCTCGAGGTCGGGACAGGCCGGATAGCCCCACGAGTATCGCTTCCCCTGACCGGCCGGAAGTCCGAGCTCCTTGCGCACGCGAAGGTGCATCCACTGCGCGACCGCTTCGGCCGTCTCGACCGCCAGCCCGTGCGAGAAGAACGCCTCGGTGTAGTCGCCGCGCGCCTGCATTTCCTCGAACCGGCGCGTCGCGTTGTCGCCCACGGTCACGATCTGGAAGGCGGCGACATCGACGTCCCCCGAATCGGTGGAGCGGAAGTAGTCGGAGAGCGCCAGCCGCTCGCGTCCCTCCTGGCGCGGAAAGTTGAAGCGGGCGATCTCACGCAGGGAGCCGCCGTCGCTCGCGTACGCGGCGGGGTCGTAGACGATGAGATCGCGCCCGCTCGACTGGACGGGGAAATATCCGTACACGGCCTGCGGCTCGAGCCACCCGTCGCGCTGCGCCTCCTCGGTCAACCGGTCCAGCGTCGGCTTGAAGACATCGCGGACCGTCGCGTCGTACTCGGCCCCGGATCCACGACCGCCCCACTGCAGGCGATACAGCTCATCGAGATCGAGATGACGGAAGACCTCGTCGAGCGGAATGTCGCGCAGCACCCGCGTTCCCCAGAAGGGCGGCGTGGGCACCGGGTTGTCGTTCGCCACGTCGCTGCGCCGGTCTTCGACGTCACCCGCTTTCTGATCCTTGCCCACCTGGGTGTGGAGGAAGACGTCCTCTCTCGCTTCCTCGATGATCCGCCTCACGAGCTCCTCGCGGCGCTCGGAATCGACGATCGATTCGACCGTGGACAGCCCCTCGAACGCATCCTTGCAGTAGAAGACGCCAGGCTCGTAGGCGCGCTCGCCGTCCACGAAGAGCGCGCGCCGTCCAAAGCGTCGATTGATCGCGGCGCCGCCGATCAGCACCGGGAAGCTCAGCCCACGCTTGTCCAGCTCTTTCACGCACATCGGCATCTGCTTCGACGTCGAGACGAGCAGCGCCGAGAGTCCGATCGCATCGGCGCCGACCTCGACCGCCTTGTCGATGATCGTGTTGACCGGCACCTGCTTCCCCAGATCGAACACGGTGTAGCCGTTGTTGGAGAGAATCGTGTTGACGAGCGACTTCCCGATGTCGTGTACGTCGCCGTACACCGTCGCGAGCACGACCTTTCCCTTGGTATAGCCTTCCTTGCGCTCGAGGAACTGCTCGAGGTGCTTCACCGCCTTCTTCATCACCTCGGCGGATTGCAGCACGAACGGCAGAATCAGCTCCCCGGCGCCGAACTTGTCGCCCACCTCCTTCATCGCGGGAAGGAGCACGTCGTTGAGCACGCGAACCGGGTGCTCGCGCACGCCGGCGCGGTCGAGCGCTTCTTCGATGCCTTCCTTCTTGCGGTGCAGCACCTGCCAGTGGACGCGCTCGTCAGGCGCCATCGTCGCCGTCGGGTCGACCGCGGCCTCCTGAGTGCCGGCGCGCTTCCCGCCGGTATCGAAGTGCGCGATGAACCGCTGAAGCGCATCCGCTCGCCGGTTGAACACGAGGTCATCGGCGAGCTGTCGCTCTTCGGCCGAGATTTCGGCGTAGGGCGTCACGTGCGCCGGGTTGACGATCGCGGCATCGAGCCCGGCCGACACACAGTGGTGCAAAAAGACGGAGTTGAGCACGGCGCGCGCCTCAGCGCCGAGGCCGAAGCTCACGTTCGAGACGCCGAGGATGCAGAGCACGCCCGGCAGCTCGCGCTTGATCAGGCGAATCCCCTCGATGGTCTCCGTGGCCGACTCCACCCACTCGGCGTCACCGGTCGCGAGCGTGAAGGTGAGCGCGTCGAAGATGAGATCCTCGGGCGCCAGCCCGTACTCGTTGACGGCGATGTCGTGAATCTTTCGCGCGACCTCGAGCTTGCGCTCGCGCGTCTTCGCCATGCCGATCTCGTCGATCGTGAGCGCGACCACGGCGGCGCCGTACTTCTTCACCAGCGGTAGCACGGCTTCGATCCGTGCGCGTCCATTCTCCATGTTGATGGAGTTGACGATCGCGCGCCCGGGCACGCGCTGCAGCGCCGCGTCGATGACGTGCGCTTCGGTCGAATCGATCATCAGCGGCGTCTCGACCGTGGACGACAGCAGCTTGACGACGCGCGCCATCTGGTCCGCTTCGTCCGCCCGCTCGGTGAGCGCGACGCAGACGTCGAGCACGTGAGCGCCGGATTCCACCTGCTGCCGTGCGACGCTGACGATCCCCTCGTAGTCGTCGGCGAGGAGGAGCTGCTTCACCTTGCGTGAGCCTTGCGAGTTCACACGCTCCCCCACGAGCAGCGGCGGCGGATCCTGGTGGAGCGTGATCGCGCGCATGGCCGAGGACACGCGAGGAATGCGGGAGGCGGAATGCGGAGTTTTTTCAACACCTCCGGATTCCGTGTTCCGGATTCTGCCCACAATCTCCTTCAGATGCTCGGGAGTCGTGCCGCAGCACCCACCCACGATGCGCACGCCGAGGTCGTGGACGAATTCGCTGAGCATCTTCGCCATCGGCACCGGCTCGAGCGGATAGACCGCCTCACCGACGCCGGTGTTGATCGGCAGGCCGGCGTTCGGAATCACCGAGATCGGATGCGTCGCATGCTCGGTGAGATACCGCACCGGCTCGCGCATGTGCTCGGGGCCGGTCGAGCAATTGAGACCGATCACATCGACCGGCAGCGACTCGAGCGTGGTCATCGCGCTGGCGATGTCCGTACCGAGCAGCATGCGGCCGCTCGTGTCGAGCGTCACCTGCGCCTGAATCGGAACGCGACGGCCAAGCTGGGCGAACAGACGCTCGAACCCGGCGATCGCCGCCTTGACCTCGAGGATGTCCTGCGCGGTCTCGACGAGCAGCACGTCGACGCCGCCCTCGACGAGTGCCTTCGCCTGCTGATAGAAATTCTCGCTCAGCTCGTCGAACGTGATCGCGGAGAGCGTGGGATCATCACTCGACGGCAGCATCCCCGTCGGGCCGATCGAGCCCGCGACGAAGCGCGGCTGCTCCGGTGTCGAGTACGTGTCGGCGGCGGCGCGCGCGAGCTGTGCCGCCGTCACGTTGATCTCGCGAACCTTGTCGCCGAGTCCCCACTCGTGAAGGCGTCGCGGTGTGCTCTGGAAGGTGCAGGTCTCGACGACGTCGCAGCCGACGGCGAGGAACGACTCGTGGATCTCCCGGATCACGTCGGGGCGAGTGATCACGAGATAATCGTTGCACCCCTCGAGCTCCTTTCCGCCGAAATCCTCGGCGCTGAGCTTGTAGCGCTGGATGTTCGTCCCCATCGCGCCGTCGTAGATCAGGACACGATGGGTCAGAGCCTCGAGGTATGACGTCTGGTTGGTCATCGGCACGGAACAAAAAAGGCGCCTAAGCCGTCCCGGCTTCGCGCCGGCGCTTTAGCTGTTGATTAACGTGGCCGCAAGTTGCCGTTAAATCGCCACGGGTTCAGTTGTTACGTGCAAACTATTGTCCAGCGCGTGCCCTGGCAAGCCGAACAGATGTCGTCAGGGTGCCGCGCGATGCTCCGGTGGCGTGTCGTGCCCCCGACGCCCTCGTCCGGTCGCCTGCGCACGCTCCTCCATCCGTTGTATGAGGGCGACGAGGCGGTGTCGCTCGAGCGGCAACGCGAGCTCCGCCATGACGAGACGCTGGACGGGGAGGGGCAGCGGCGTCGGTGGTGCAGCGTCGGTTCCCGAGTGGAAGAGGAGTGTCGCTCCGCCGGCCTGCACCGGCATCCTCAGAGCGGCGGCGTCCTCGACCGCGAGCACACGCTCGATGACGATCGCCAACGGAGGCTCCGCGCGCGCCATCTCCAGGGCCTCGGCGATCGTGTGGCAGATGCGAGGCTGATGTCCCGCGGCCGCAAGCGTCTGGGCGATACCTTCGAGCAGCGGGTCGTTCGATCCGATCAGAAAGACGATGGCCATGGTCTCAAGGTAGTCCAGGTCATCAATGTAATCGAGGTCATCGAGGTGTCATCGACAGCACCTGCTCGGCCGTGACGCCGTCGACCTCGACGACCTTCGTGCGCGAGCCCGCTCCCGAAACGATCCGAACGTCGCGCTTCGCGACATGTAGCGCTTTGGCGAGCAGCTCGATCAACGCCTCGTTCGCGGCACCCTCGACGGGCGGCGCGGTGAGTCGAACGCGCAGCGCGCGCTCCCGCTCACCCATCACCTCGCTCCGCGAGGCGCGCGGCTGAACGCGGACCTCGAACCGCACGCCGCCGGGCACGGTGCGAATGGAGAGGCTCACGTAGAGGTCGTCAAGGTCGTCAAGGTCGTCGAGGGAGTCGAGGGTGTTCAGGCGGTAAGGTTTTCACGTTGATCACCTCGACGACCTTGACGACCTCGACGACCTCGCGCCTTGACGACCTCGGCGACCTCAACACCCTCGACAACCTCAAATCAGGCCTAACAGCAGCCGCTCCACGAGTGCCAGAAGCAGCCACGCTACCAGCGGTGAAAGGTCGATCGTCCCCGCCAAAGGGGGAATGAGATTCCGCAATGGGCGCAACATCCACTCGGTGAGCGGGATCGTCCATCGCACCCACCGCGAGAATTCGGACACCCGCACCCACGTCGCGATCACGCGCACGATGAGGGCGAGCTGGAGAATCCCGAACGTCCAGGTGATGAGGACGACCAGCACCCCTCGCGCTCCCGCGCCACCGGCCGCGGCCGCGAACGCCAGCTGCCCGCGGATGAACTCGAGGAGCGCGAGCAGCACGAGCCCGCCCAGCACGACAACGACGAGCGCCCACCAGGGCGCGCTCGATGGCAGTCCGCCGGCGCGCACCACGCGTTGCTCCACCGGCACGATGAGAGGATCGACGACCTGCCGGAAGAACCGCGCGACCGCGCCGAACGGATTCACGCGCCGCGTGCGCACGAGCCAGTCGATGGTGAAGATGACGAGCGCCGCCGCGGCGATGATGAAGATGACGACGCGAAGAATTCCGAGCAGTCCGTCGACCGCCGCGAGCACAGAACCCATTGCAGGAAATTAGTGCGGCGCGCCGCCGTTGGTGAGTGCGCTCCGCTGCGCTGATGGCAGGCCGAGGAACCGCAGATGGCCGCAGAACGCCGCAGGAACTTCAAAAGCGTCGCCACGATTTGCACGGATTTGAACGGCAAGAACTCACGGAGACGGAACCTGCGACTGCGGCTGCATCGTGAAAGCCCTTTGGGGAGAGGCCGCGGTCGGAACCGCCCCCGCCACTAATGGTTTTGCTGTTTGCAGTTCCTATAGCCTTGCCGTTTCGCCGTTCAAGATCAGTGGCATCCGTGATGAGCTGTTGCCGTTGCCGTTTCTGCGTGCCTCTGCGTGCACCTGCGGCCCCGGGCCGCTCTCCGAGCTAGATCGCCCGCTCGCGCGACAGCAGCAGCTTGATCGATCGCCGCGCGCCGCTCAGCCGCTCCCTCAGCGTACGGCCATGCCAGAGCCGCGCGAAGGCATCGATGTTTCGCGCGTGCTCCCCTCCGTAACCGAACCACCACGGCTGCCGCCACGAGGGAAACGGATCGACGACGATCGCCTTCTCCCGCACGCACTCTCGAAGGCCCGCCTCGCCGTGAAGGCGGCCGGTTCCGCTCTGCTTGATGCCGCCATGCGGCACGTCGGCCATACCGACGACCGAGACGACGTCGTTGATGTGCACCGTGCCGGCGGCAATCCGTTGTGCAATGCGGCGCGCTCGGGTGAGGTCGCGACTCCAGACGCTCGCGCTCAGTCCGAATTCCGTGTCGTTCGCCACCGTCACCGCTTCGTCATCGTCGCGAACCCGGATCACCGCCAACAGCGGACCAAACGTCTCCTCCCGCGCCACGCGCATGTCGCGCGTCACGCCGGCGACGATCGTTGGAGCGAAGAAATGGCCGCGTCCGCGTCCGGCGCCCAGAACGCGAGCGCCGCGCTCTTCGGCGTCGCGCAGCTGTGATTCCAGCAGATCGACCTGAGCTGGACGAATCATCGGTCCCACGTCGCTCCCATTGGTCGCCGGGCCGACGACGAGGCGAGCCACCGCCGCGGTCAGTCGCTCGACGAATGCATCGTGCACGGCATCCAGAACGATCACCCGTTTGGGCGCCACGCATGTCTGTCCGGCGTTGGTGAATCGCCCCCAGAGGATGCCGCTCACCGCGGTGTCGAGATGTGCGTCATCCAGCACCACCGCCGGATCGCTCCCGCCCAGCTCCAGCGCGCACGGAACCAGTCGCTGCGCGCAAGCCACCGCGACCTTGCGTCCAGTCGCTGCGCTCCCGGTGAAGAACAGCTTGTCGATCGCTGCGTTCGCGAGCGCGGCACCGGTGACTCCGTCACCCGGAAGCACCTGCGCGATCTCGTCTGGAACGCCCGACTCGCGCAAAAGCTCGCCGAGCCGCACCGCCGTCGCCGATGTCAGCTCCGAGGGCTTGATGATCACCGCATTACCCGCGACGAGCGCGGCGAGCGCAGTGCTGGCGGGGAGGAGCAACGGGTAATTCCACGGCGAGATGATCCCGACCACGCCATACGGTTCGTGGCTCACGACCACGCGTTTGCGCCAGAGGGCGATGTTCGATGGGACGGTCGTGCGAGGGGCCAGCACCCGTCGTGCGTGCCGTGCGCAATACCGCGCGGCATCGAGCGTCGTGATGACGTCGGCCACCATCGCCTCGGCGGCCGGTTTTCCGGTTTCGCGCTCGATCAGCGCGGCTAGCTCCGTGCGACCGGCGAAGAGTCTCTCTCGGAATCGCGACAGGATGCGGGCACGATCGCGCAGGGACCGCCCAGCCCACGCCGGCTGTGCACTTCGCGCACGGTCAACCGCCGCGGCGACGTCGTGGTCGGTGCACGCCGCCCATCGCCGCCAGACCTCACCGCTGGCGGGATCGATCGACGCGACAGGCCGTCGCTCGTTCTCCACCGTCGTCGACATGTCCGTCCTGGCTCCGGAGAATTGGAGCCAGAATAAAGGGAGCGTCGCGCGCTGCCGCTACTGGTCCTGAAACATCAGCGCGGTGTGGGTCCCATCGCGTGGGCGGAACTCCGCCTGGAACGTCAGCTGCACCTTCGAGGACATTCCGATGAGCCCGCCCAATCGGCGCGGGGGGCGGATTCTCCAGTCGCGGAGGTCGATACTCGCGCTGCCACTGGTGACCATTCGTCGGCCGAGCATGCGGGCGACTCCCAGGAAAGCCACTGGGCGGGTGACGCCATTCATTGTCAGCCGGCCGTGGATTGCCCAGTTGTCCCTGGCGCCGTTGCCGATTGAATCGACGAGAAAGACCACATCGGGGTGCTGCTCCGCGCCGAAGAGTTGGCGCAGCTCGCGCGGCTCCAGGGCGGGCTCAGTCTCGAGCGAGGCGACGGGAAACCGGACGTTGCCACGCGTCGATCTGATGTCGCCGGTCCGAATCGACACCGCGCCCGCGAGGTCGTCGGTCCCACCGATGACCGATCTGAGAAAAGCTCGGCCTTGAAACATCACGCGAGAGCTCGATCGCTCGAGGACGTAGGCTGCCTGCGTCGTGGCGCGCGGCGGGAGCAGTAGGTTCACGACGAGGAGGAGTCCGGTCGTGAGGCTGGGCGCAGCAAGCAGTCCATTCATCATGGCCTGCGGACGAGCAAGCCCGACACGAGTAACAACTTTCTTGCTAACTCGATGAAGGAACCAGGCTTGGTCGTGCGACTTCGTGTTCTACATCACATCGTCGGGGCAAGGCAGCCCGGCCCCGTGGTGCCGATTGAGCTCCTCCGGTGGCCCGACCGCCGTGGGGCGCGCAGTTACTTCCGTACAGCGAAAGTGTGGCGAGCGCGCCTCACTATCGGTCGTTCACCGCTCGGGAAAGATGGAGTATCGCCTTTCGCTGCAACGGCTTGCGCTTATCACCACCGTCCGCATGACTCATGCAGCAAGAGCGCGGCTGCCCCCCGGCATCGCTATTTTGCGTCCCATCTCGTCCACCCAATGCCACCCAATGACAGCATGAGGCGTCCCCCGCTGGTGCTCATCGCCTCTGATCAGGAATGGTCAGGCCGGTCTCTGGAGAGCATCCTGGGTCCGCGCGGGTACGCGGTGTTGCGTGCGTACACCGGGCGCCAGGCCATCGAGCTGGCGAGAGCCTCCAACCCGGACGCCGTAATCGTCGATGCTCGGCTCCCCGACGTGGACGGCGTGGACGTGTGTAGCATGCTTCGCGATCAGCCGTCCTTCAGCGCGACCACGCCGATCATCATGACCGCGACCGGCTCCACGAGCCGGGCGCACCGGATTGCCGCGTACCAGGCGGGCGCCTGGGAGTTCTGCAGTCAGCCGCTCGATGGCGACCTCCTGGTCGCGAAGTTGAGCACGTTCATCCGATGCAAGGCGGAGGTCGATCGGGTTCGAGACGAGAGCCTCACCGACCAGCTCACCGGGCTGTACAACGTCCGAGGGCTTGCCCGGCGCGCCAAGGAGATTGGCGCTGAAGCGCTCCGCGCGCATCGCGCTCTGGCCTGCATCGCGCTCGGTCCCGACGCGACCCTGCGCGCGCAGTCGGAGGCCGAGCTTCGAGAGATCGAGGACCAGCTTGGAGCGAAAATGAGCGCCGTCCTGCGGTCGGCGGGGCGCGCCTCCGATGCGATCGGCCGGGTCGGTCAGACCGAGTTCGCGATCGTTGCTCCGGCGACACCCCCAGCGGGCGCGCTTCGGCTCGTCGAGCGGATCCGCGCCGAGGTGCAGGGGACGTCGATCGTGCTCGGAGAGAAGGAGTTCGCGGTTACGATCCGCGCCGGTTACACCGCCGTCCCAGACATGGCGGACTCCCCGGTCGAGGCGGACGAGATGCTGTTGCGCGCCGTGACGGCGCTGCATCACCTGCGGACCGAAGGCAACGGGTCGTTCGTTCGAGCGTACGAGCAGATTGCCGGTGCAACGACGTAAGGGGCTTCGGGGCGCCCTCTGGTGCTGGGGGCGCCGTAGCACAGTGTAGCTGACACGCAACGATACTGATGTAGTGACACCACACCACTGTGTTGCTTTCGTCCTACGTTCTTCCTTGACATGCGCCTGAAGGGGTTAATATTGAAGGCGCCCCCCCAACATCCGGCCGAGCCTTTGCGAAAGCACCCGCTCGGTAACGCCAGCTCGTCAAACCAAGTCCCGAACCATTTCCGGGAGTCTCGATAATGTCCAGTCCCGTCGTCGACCAGGACACGTACACGCCTGTCACCGGCGCGCAACACGACCCGCTGTCCATCCCCACCGACGTCAAGGCGTCGATCTCCCTCCTTGTCGTCGACGACGACCGCACGCTGCGTGAGGGATGCGCCAGCGTGCTCCAAATGGACGGGTACAACGTCACCTTCTCCGGGCGTGGTGACGAAGCCGTCGAGCTGGTCCGCCGCCGGAAGTTCGACATCATCCTCGTCGACCTCTACATGACCCCTGTGTCGGGGATGGATGTCCTCAAGGCCGCGCTCGGCGCGTACAAGGACACGGTCGTGGTAGTCATGACCGGCAACCCGAGCGTGACGACGAGCATCGAGGCCCTGCGCGCCGGTGCGTGGGACTACCTGCCCAAGCCGTTCTCGGCAACGCACCTGCAGGTGCTGATCGGGCGTGCATCGCATGCCGTCATCGTCGCCCGCGAGACCCGCGACCTGCGGTTCCAGCTGCTCAAGCAGAACGGAAACAGCGACAAGATCGCGCTGCTCGGTGTGTCGCCCGCGTTCCGCCGGGCCGTCGAGCTCGCGCGCAAGGTCGCTCCGACCGACGCCTCGGTGATGATCACCGGGGAGAGCGGCACGGGCAAAGAGGTGATCGCGCAGTTCATGCACCGGCACAGCCGCCGGGCGAGCCGGAAGATGGTGCCGATCAACTGCGCCGCCCTTCCCGAGCCGCTGCTCGAGTCGGAAATGTTCGGGCACAAGAAGGGTTCGTTCACCGGTGCCGACCGGGACAAGCCCGGCCTTCTCGAGGTTGCCAACGGCGGGACGTTCTTCCTGGACGAGCTCACCGAGATGTCGCAGCTGCTCCAGGCCAAGCTCCTCCGCGTCATTCAGGACGGTGTCGTCCGCCGCGTCGGCAGTGAGAACCAGGACGCCGTCGTCGACGTCCGGTTCATCTCGGCGACGAATCGCGATCCTCAGGAAGCGGTGCGGCAGGGCATTCTGCGCGAGGACCTCTTCTATCGGCTGCGCGTCGTTCCGATTCAGCTTCCCCCGCTGCGGAAGCGTCTCGAGGACATTCCGCTCCTCGCCACTCACTTCCTCGCGTATTACTGGGAGCGCCACCGCCAGCGCGGAGAGGCGGCCCCCAAGCTGACCGAGGAAGCGATCGATTTCCTCCGCTCGAGGCCCTGGCGGGGTAATGTGCGCGAGCTGCAGAATGTCATCGAGCACGTCGCCGTGCTGGCCGAGCCGAACCAGCCGATTCAGCCGGCAGACATTCCGATGTATGATGAGACTCCGATGGAGACGCCGAGTGATGGGGCGATTCCCTCGGGCATGCTGGACGACGCCTATCATCCGGCGAAGGACAGGCTCATCACCCATTTCGAAAAGGAGTACCTGTCGCGACTCGTTTCCCGCGCTGGCGGGAACATGTCGAAGGCGGCCCGGCTTGCGAGCATCGACCGTACGACCCTATATCGTCTGATGGAAAAGCACAGCTTCCAGCGGAGTGAGCTGACCGGATTCGGCGAGTGACCGCACGCTCCACTCCGGCTCATCGAACGAGGCGCCGGCGTCGTACCGCCGGCCGTGACGCGACGCGCACGAGTGGAGACACGGGAGTGACCGACTTCGCCCCACCGCGTATTTCCGGGGAGATCGCCGAGTTTGCAGCGGAGGGGATCGCCGGGGATATGACGGCGGCGCTCGAACGCGCCGTGGCGCGTGTGCGCGCCACCTGGGATTCAGGGCAGGACGGCTCGAGCCCCGACGATGTTCGCACGCGACTCGCCTATCTCTTCAAGGCGCTGCGGCAGGCGTACGCGGGAGAGGAGCCGGAGCTCACGGACATCGCCCCGCCGGTCCCCGGCCGGCGCATGCTCGAGAGCGTGCGCAGCGCCTTCCTCGCCGAGCTCGAAAGGTTGGCGATCGTGGACGGCCGCGCGGCGATTCGCTTACTCGGATCGATGGAGCGCGTGCAGGCCGCGCTCGACCGTGACAGCGCGCAGCGATTCGCCAACGCCCTCAGTGGCTCCGACGGTCTCGACATGGTTGTCGAAGTCGCTCACGATCTGCGTTCGCCGTTGGCGTCGATTCTCTTCCTCGCCGAAACGCTGCGCAGGGGACAAAGCGGCTCGATCAACCCGATCCAGGAGCGGCAGCTCGGCCTCGTCTACAGCGCTGCGTTCGGCCTGGGTGCGCTCGCGAGTGATGTGATCGAGCTGGTGCGCGGCGGCGAGCGATTGATGGACTTGCATCCCACGCCATTCTCCGTGACCGAGACGCTCCAGGCCGTTCGCGACATCGTCCTGCCGATCGCGGAAGAGAAGGGACTCACGGTGCGCATCGCGCCTCCCGAGACCGATTGGCGCATCGGCCATCCGCTCGCCCTCAACCGCGTGCTTCTGAACCTCACCACGAATGCGCTGAAATTCACCTCCGAAGGACACGTCGAGGTGACGTGCCGCCCGCTCTCGAAAACGACGGTGGAGTTTTCGGTCAAGGATACGGGACGCGGTATTCCCGCCGAGGTTCTGCCCACCCTGTTCGATGCCTTTCGCCGTCGCGTGCGCCCCGGCCAGTACGCCTTCTCCAGCGCGGGCCTCGGGCTGTCCATCTGTCGGAAGCTCGTCGCCCGCATGGGAGGAGAGCTTCAGGTGGAGACCGCGCCCGGGCACGGCACGCGATTCCACTTCCAGCTCGACCTGCCGATCTCGACGCGCCTCTGATCGGGCGAGCGCATCCCGGTGACATGGCGGCAGGTCAGCACGCCGCGCCGGGGAAACCACGACGAGGCCGCCGGCGTACATACGCGAGATGAAGATCGCTGCACATCCGCGCTCGTCCGCCGTGCTGTGTCTCACGGGCCTCGTCGCCCTCGCCGCCTGCGACCGGATGAAATCGTTAGGTGAGCGGGGCTTTCGCTCTCCGCGTGACCGGTACGTCGAGACGCTCGAGGAGGCTGACCTGCACCGTACGGCGCTCGGGCGCGACTGGCTCGTCGCCGGTGTGCGCGCGCTGGCCGGACCGATCGTCATTTCCGTTCCGTACCGCGAAGCGATCCACCTCCCGGCGTCCGAGCCCCGCGCCGTCGCGTGGCAACTCCCACTCCGGCGCGGCGACCGGCTGATCGTGTCGGCCGAGGTCGCGATGGAGCCTGAGGGACGGGTCTTCGTCGACCTCTTCGCGGCGCGGCGTGACACGACCGAGGAGCACGAGCGGGTGGCGAGCGCGCCCGAGAGCGGCACGGCGATCGACGTCGAGATCCGGCGGGATGGGGACTATCTGCTCCGTGTGCAACCCGAGCTGCTGCGCGGCGGTCGCATCGTCGTGACGATCACCACCAGTCCATCGCTCGCGTTCCCGGTGGCGGGTCGCGACGCGCGCATCGCACGGAGCCTGTTCGGAGCGCCACGCGATGCGGGGCGTCGCTCACACCACGGGGTGGATCTCTTCGCCCCGCGCGGCACACCGGTCGTGGCGGCGACGCCCGGCATCGTCAGGCGCGTGGGCCAAACCGACCTCGGCGGCAACGTCGTGTGGCTGCTCGATCCGCGCCGAGAGCAGTCGCTCTACTACGCGCACCTCGATCGGCACCTCGTGAGCGCCGGTGAGGTCGTTCAGGTCGGCGACACGATTGGTCTCGTCGGCAACACCGGAAATGCTCGGAGTACTCCGCCGCATCTCCACTTTGGGATCTACCGGCGAGGCGAGGGTCCCGTGGACCCGCTGCCGTTCATCGATACGCGGCGGGGCACGCCCTCCGACATCGTCGCCGACACATCGCTGTTCGGTGCGCGCGTGCGCATCGCGCCGTTGCGCGCGGTTCTCCGACTGTCTCCGGCGCCGACCGGCGACTCGACCCGAGCCCTCCCGCGGAGCGCCGTCGCGACGGTGCTCGGCGCGGCCGGAGACTGGTTTCGCGTGCGGTTGCCCGGCGGGGAGGCGGGTTTCGTGACGGCGAGCGCCGTGCAGCGCGTGGGAACGCCGATCACGTTCGTGTCGCGACAGGTTGGAGCGGTCGTGCGCGAACGACCGAGCCCCGCGGCCGTCATCATCGACAGTCTTCCGACCGCAACCCGGCTGCCGGTGCTCGGACGTTATGGGCGATGGCTGCTCGTGGCGACCGACACCAATCGCCACGGCTGGATCACCGAATAGGGAAGCGTCACCCCCGCCTGCGCCCGTTCCGCTGTTCGAAGACCACCTCGTTCTCCACGATCATGTAGCGGATGAGGCGCCGGCCAATGTCCTTGAATTCGGGCATGCGGTCGCGGAAGCGATCGTTGCTGACGACGCGTGCGCCAAGCTCACGCGCGAAAGACAGGATGAAGTAGTCGGCGTCCGTTCCCGCGGGCGCCTGCTTCAGCTCCCCGTCCTCAACCATCTTCTCGTACGCCGCCGGGTCGTCGATCTGATGGCGGAGCGCGGCATCGACCACGAGCACCGGGTCGAGCCCTTTCTCCACCAGCTTGTCTCGCATGAGCTGAAGGTTGGCGAGCCGTGCCTCACCCCCCTCGGTGGCGTGCGCGACGTTCGACCCATCGACGATCGCGATGCGGGACTTTTTGGTCATGGGCGGTGGTAATGCAGGGATGATACCGCCGAGGTCGTCCAGGTCGTCGAGGTAGTCGAGGTAGTCAGGGGTGTAGACCTCGACCACCTCGACAACCTTGACGACCTCGACCACCTTTGCCGTATGTCCTCCCGCCGCGCCTTTCTCGCTGCCCTGACCGCCACCGCGGTCGCGCCGACGTTTCGGCGCGATGCGCTCCTCCGCGCGCGGGATCTGGTCGCGAGCGGGAGCATTGCCGGTGACGACGAGGATTACTGGCGCGAGGTGCAGCGCGCGTTCGATCTCGATCACTCGATCATCAACCTGAACAATGGCGGCGTCTCGCCAACGCCGACGCACGTCCTCGACGCGATGGTTCGGGATCTCCGCTTCTCCAACGTCGCGCCCGTCCACCACATGTGGGACGTGCTCGAGCCTCGCATTGAAGGGGTGCGACGCGAGCTGGCGCGCGAGTTCGGATGCGACCCGGAGGAGCTCGCCATCACGCGAAACGCGTCGGAGTCGATGGAGACGCTGATCCTCGGTCTCGACTTGACGCGCGGCGACGAGGTGATCGTCACGACGCAGAACTACCCGCGCATGCTCACCACGTGGGACCAACGGGAGCGGCGCGAGGGGATCGTCGTCAAGAAGATTTCCTTCGCGATTCCGCCGCGGTCGCTGGACGACGTCGTCGGCCGCTTCCGCGAAGCGATCACGCCGAGGACGCGCGCGATCGAGGTTCCGCACATCACCAATCTGAGCGGGCAGATCATGCCCGTGCGCGACCTGGTTCGGCTGGGACGCGAGCGCAACATCGAGGTTCTCGTCGATGGCGCCCATTCCTTCGCGCATTTCCCGTTCAACCGGGACGCACTCGACTGCGACTGGTTCGGGACGAGCCTGCACAAGTGGCTGCTCGCCCCCATCGGCACGGGCTTCCTCTACGTCAGGCGGTCGAAGATTCCATCGCTGTGGCCGCTGATGGCGGCCCCGAAGACGATGGACGCGAACGTGCGGAAGTACGAGGAGATCGGAACGCATCCGGCGGCGAACCACAACGCGATCGCCGTCGCGCTCGCCTTTCACCGCGCCATTGGCGCCGAGCGAAAGGCCGCGCGGCTGCGATTCCTGCGCGACCGGTGGGCGAAGCGCCTGACGAGCGAGAGCGATCGGTGCCGTGTCCTGACGCCGCTCGACGATCCGCGCCAGGCGTGCGGGATCGGCCTGCTGTACGTCGATGGTATGGAGGTGCCGAAGCTCGTCTCGCACCTCTGGGAGAAATACCGGATCATCACGACGCCGATCGTGCACGCGGAGTTCAAGGGGCT
>DASRHU010000108.1:0-9914 GCA_035650335.1 Gemmatimonadaceae bacterium
ATGCTCCGACGATTGCAGCAGCGCCTTCGACGGGATGCATCCGACGTTCACGCAGGTCCCGCCGAGGGTCTTGTCCTTCTCGACGCAGACCGTGGAGAGGCCGAGCTGCGCGGCGCGGATGGCGGCGACATAGCCGCCTGGACCGGCGCCCAGGACTAAGACGTCAACGTTCGATGGCATAGTTGAATACGGAATGCGGAATTCGGATTGCGTGTGCGCGCCGGACTGGCCCCATGCTTTGAACGTGCCAACACACGGGCGGGTTGCATGAGCTCAGCGCTTGCGTCACCGGACTTCGAAGGTGGGCCATAACGGTGCCAAACGAAGTCACCGCCGACCCGTTGTGGCGACTCTCGGCGTACAGGCTTGGATCGTTTCTCGGCAATCTGGCGTGGGACGACGCCAACGTGCTGTTCCGGAACGGGATCACGAGGCCTGCCGCATCTCAGCTGTACCGCGCGGTCTGGTCGGCTCCGGCAAACATGGCTGAAGGATACAGCAAGGTTTCTGGCCGAGACCGCGCGCGGATCTTCGAGTACGCGCTTGGATCAGTCCGCGAGGCAAGCGTCTGGTATCAGGCAGGCCGTCGCGTTCTCTCAGACGATATCGTGGCGCACCGGACGGCGATCCTCAGCGAAATCCGACGCCTCCTGCTCGTAATGGTACCATCGGAGCGGAAGAAGTAACCGGACAGGCGAATGCCCTTCGCGTTGGTCTTACCAGCAATCCGGATTCCGCATTCCGCATTCGGGAATCAGTCGACAAGCATGGCCCCCGGCTCCTCGAGCAGCTCCTTCACGCGCACCAGAAAGAGAACGGCCTGCTGCCCATCGACGATCCGGTGGTCGTACGAGAGCGCCAGGTACATCATGGGGCGGATCTCGACCTTTCCATTGATTGCGACGGGGCGATCCTGGATCTTGTGCAGGCCAAGGATACCTGATTGCGGGTAGTTGAGAATCGGCGTCGACACGAGCGATCCGAACACGCCGCCGTTCGTGATCGTGAACGTCCCGCCGGTGAGGTCATCCATCGAGAGCTTGCCATCGCGCGCGCGCTTGGCGACATCCGCGATATCGCGCGAGATCTGGAGCATCCCCTTCGTGTCGGCGTGTCTGATCACCGGTACGACGAGGCCCTGGTCCGACGCGACGGCAATGCCCATATGCACGTAGTGGCGGTAGACGATCGAGTCGCCGTCCACCTGCGCGTTGATCACCGGATACGACTTCAACGCCATGCACGCCGCTCGCACGAAGAACGGCATGAAGGTCAGTCGAACGCCGTGCTCCTTTTCGATGCGCTCCTTCAGACGGTCGCGAAGACGCATCACCGCCGTCATGTCCACTTCGTTGAACGTCGTCAAATGCGCGGTCTTGTGCTGCGCCTCGAGCAGATGCTCGGCAATGCGCTTGCGCCGCGTCGACATCTTCTCGCGCGTCTCGGCGGTTCCTGGCGCTTGAGATGGCGCTGCGGGCGACGGTGCCCGCGGAACGGCAGGAGCTGACGGCGGGGGTGATACGGGCGGCGCCGGCGCTGATGCCGAGGCCGCAAGCATGTCGCCTTTCGTCACGCGGCCATCGCGTCCCGTGCCGGGCACCTGCGCCGGATCGATGCCGGTCTCGGCGGCAACACGTCTCACGGACGGCGATGTCTTCCCCGCGGCGCCCGACTCGCGCGACGGGGCGGGGGCCGCAGGCGCGGCCGGTGACGCTTCCGCCTTCGCGGCCGCCGGCGCTGGCTGCACGCTCGCTCCGGCGGTCGCGGGCACCGCGGCTTCGTCGAGCTCGCCGAGCGTTTCGCCGACTTTGACGACGTCTCCGTCGTTCTTCAGCCGTTTCACCAGCACTCCTGACGCCGGCGCTGGGACCTCCACGTTGATCTTGTCGGTCTCGAGCTCGACGAGTGCGTCACCCTTTCGGACGGCGTCACCCTCGTTCTTCAGCCATCGCGCGATCGTTCCTTCGACGATGGATTCGCCGAGCGCGGGCACTTGAATCGCAGTCATGATGCGGTGATCCCCGAGTCGTTGCTTCCGATTGCTCGCCGATGCGTGCCGGCATAGGATTCTGCAAAAATATAACCCCGGATGTCACGTGCGAGCATTGACCATCTCCGCCCACGGCGGGTTGGAGCAGCTACAGTACCGAACCGACGTCGCCGAGCCGCAGCTTCGTGCTCCCAGCGACGTTCGCATTCGCATCCGCGCGGCGGCGCTCAACCACCTCGACCTCTTCGTGGTCGAGGGTCTGCCGGGCGTCGTCATCACGCCACCGTGGATCATGGGAGGCGACGGGGCGGGCGTGATCGACGAGATCGGAGCGGCGGTACGCGGGATTCGGCGTGGCGATCGCGTCATCATCAATCCAGGCGTCTCCGACCGCACGTGTGAGTATTGCCAGAAGGGCGAGCACTCGCTCTGCATCAGGTACAAGCTTCTCGGCGAGCATCTGCCCGGCACGATCGCCGACTACATCGTCGTCCCCGCGGCGAACGTGCGCATCATACCCGAGGCCATCGCCTGGGATGTCGCGGCGGCGTTCTCGCTGGCGACGCTAACCGCGTGGCGGATGCTGGTGACGCGCGCCAGGCTCCAGCCCGGCGAGAACGTGCTCATCTGGGGGATTGGCGGCGGTGTCGCGCTGGCGGCGCTGCAAATCGCGAAAATGATCGGCGCGAAGACGTGGGTGACATCGAGCTCCGATGAAAAGCTGCAGCGCGCGCGATTGCTCGGCGCCGACGAAACGCTGAACCATCGCACGCACGATGTCGCCAAGGAGATTCGCGCGCGTACCGGAAAGCGCGGGGTGGATGTCGTGATCGACAACGTCGGCAAGGACACCTGGACGCAGTCGCTCATGGCCCTCGGTCGGCGCGGACGGCTCGTGACGTGCGGTGCAACGTCGGGGCCGCTCGTCGAGACGGACGTGCGCCGAATGTTCTGGAATCACTGGTCGCTGCTCGGCTCGACGATGGGCAACGATGACGAGATGGACGCGATCACGCAGCAGTTCCGGGAAGGGCGGCTGCTGCCTCCGGTCGATTCGGTGCACGACATCGAGCATGCGGCCGACGCCGTGCGTCGCCTGGCGAGTGGCGAGCAATTCGGGAAGGTGGTCATTCGGGTGAGCTCGGACTAGCCAGGCTTGAGGAACCGCAGATGGCCGCAGAACTGCCTTTTTTGGCCGCAGATGAACGCAGATTACGCACATCGCTCAGTGGCACATGGAAAGCTCCATACGAGCTGAAGTTCCCAAAGCTTTTGTGAACTGCTGCGCGGAGTCAGTCGGCGTCGCCGGAGCCGTTCTGCGTCTTCTGCGTTCATCTGCGGCTAGAATAAACTGCGGCCTTCTGCTCCAGCCGGCGCGTCGCGCGACGAGGAGGGAAAGTGAGTCGCATTGAAGAGATGGTCGCCGTTCGCGCGGCGGTGCCGCAGGCGATGCGGCATCTGCTGACGATCGATCGGATGCGCGACTGGATTGCACCCGACATGGCGCTGCTACCGCGCAACGCGTCGCCAACGCTCTCGCCCGGAGATCGATTCCGGCTCGAGGCGCTCGGAACCGTCGGGTTCGACTACACGGTCGAGGCGATCAGCGATCGCGAGGTCGTCCTCTCGTTCGACGGCCCCTGGTCGGGGAGCGAGCGGTGGAGCTTCGTCGCCGACGGCGCGGAGACGATCGTGCGACGTGCCTACGACGTGAACGACGACTCCGCCACGGGGCTCACCGCGTGGATGACCGTCGGCCGTCCCCTCGTTCTCGCCCACTACAAGTACGAGCTGTCCCGGTATCGAGAGGCAGTGGAGCGCGACCCAGGCCCGCGCGCCGAGATCGAGGGCCGCACGCCCCATCGCCTGGACTTTCCAGTCGACGAGGGATGAGCGATCCGGCGCAATTCGACGCTGAGGAGCAGCGCGGCGTTCGTGAAGCCTGGGTCCGTGACTCCGCCGCGACCTGCCCCCGGTGCGGCGTGGCCATGACGTCGCGACCGATCGGAGGCGGCTCGTTCGGCCTCGGGTACGCACGCCGGCGCACCTGGCTGATCTGCCCTTCCTGTCGCCGGAGTGTCATCTTCGACAAGGCACGGGGAACACGGAACTGATGCTCGCTGGTTCCTGACTCCTGACTCCGGACCCCATGGATTTCGCTGAACGCCTCCGCGCGTCGTTCGCTCAGCTCGGGCAACTGCTGCCGGCGCTGCTCGGCGCGCTGATCATCATCTTCGCCGGCTACCTGCTGGCGAAGCTGCTCGAGAAGGGAATCGATCGCAGCCTCGCGAAGGTGGGGCTCAACCGCTGGCTCGAGCGCGGCGGCGTCATGGACGCCATGGCGAAGACGGGCCGACGCTTCACGCCATCGCGCGTGGTCGCGAACATCGTGTTCTGGCTCGTGATGTTCGTCGTGCTCACCGTCGCCGCCAACGCGCTCGGCCTAACGGCGCTGGCGGAGGTGTTCAGCGAGCTGGTGAGCTACCTGCCGAGCGTCATCGCGGCGATCATCATCATCCTCGTCGGTATCGTCCTCGGCGAGTTCGTCGATGGGTTGATTCTCGCATCGGCGGGGAAGATCCACGGCGGCCCGACGCTGGCGCGCGTCGGGCAGGCCGGCGTCGTGATGCTCGCGATCTTCATGGCGCTCCAGCAGCTCGGCATCGCCACCAACATCGTGACCACCGCGTTCGCGATCCTGTTCGGTGCGGTGGCGCTCGGCCTCGCCCTTGCCTTCGGACTCGGGAACAGGGACCTGGCCGGACAGATCACGCGGCAGTGGTACGAGCGGATGCGCGCCGAGCGGGAGGCAATCGCCCGGGAGGTCGCCGAGCGGGAGGGGAGGGAGGATGTCGAGCGTCGCCAACTTGAGGCCTCAGGGAAGGACGGAACGGACCGCTGAGCCAGGCCTTGCTTGACCGCCGCCGAAAAAGGGCGTATGGTCAGCATCCGGCGCGCGATGCGGCGCGCCCTTGCGAATGAGGCATTGTGCCTGCTCGCCTGCCTCGAGGTCGCCTGACGCCAGACACCTCGGACACCCGAGCTCCGGACCCTTCGAGCCGGACGGTGTCCATGACGGACGAAAGTCTCTCCCATCACACCGCGTCTTCGTCGCGTTCGGCCATCCTGCACGAGGTCGCGCAGGTGTTTCGGCGTTACCGCGAGTCCGCCGTTGCCGAGGACGAGCTCGCTGCCGCGGCGCGGATGCTCTGCGAGGACACGCGGCGCCGGGAGCTTCCGATCGAGCGTGCGATCATCGATCTGAAGACCACGCTCCTCAGCGAGTCCCCCGACTTTTCGCGCGGTGATTCGCTTCTGGAAGCCCGCGCCCGGCTCATTCAAATGACGATCGAGGAATATTACCGCTCGTAGTCGAACGGTGGCTGCGGGAATCGGTAAACAGGATCCATACAAGGGACGCCGGTCGACGCGTGGCGCCCCTGCCGCGCGCGCTGCATCCTTTCGCCATCTTCGGATGGAGTCCCGCATGCTGACGCGCGTCCTCGCCGTCGCTCTGATCGCGGCGCTGCCCCTCGCTGCGCAACAACCCGATAGCCTGTACGTCCGCACCAACTTCGTGAAGCGCGAGGCGCGCATCCCGATGCGCGACGGCGTGCGCCTGTTCACGACGATCTACATCCCCAGGGACACGACGCAGCGCTATCCCATCCTCCTGCGGCGTACGCCGTACTCGGCCGGGCCGTACGGAGACACGAGCTACGCACAGTTCGGCGGACTGCTGCTCGGGATCGCGCAGCAGGGGTACGTCATCGTCTTCCAGGATGTGCGCGGCCGATTCATGTCGGAGGGCGAGTTCGTGGATGTGCGGCCGCAGGTGACGACCGAGCAGGGCGCCGCCCCGCGGCCCGCCGGTAGTGGCTCCCCCCAGATCGACGAGAGCACCGACACGTGGGACACCATCGACTGGCTGGTGAAGAACGTGCCAGCGAACAACGGCCGCGTCGCCATGCAGGGCGTCTCGTACCCGGGGTTCTACTCGGCGGCCGGCGGGATCAATCATCACCCCGCGCTTCGCCTCGTGTCGCCGCAGGCGCCCGTCGCCGACTGGTTCATCGGAGATGACTTTCACCACAACGGCGCGCTGTACCTCGCGCACGCCTTCCACTTCTTCTCGAGCTTCGGGCGCCCGCGCCCCGCTCCGACCACCGAGGGGCGCCCCGGGATGAACATCGGGACTCCCGACGGCTATCGCTTCTTCCTCGACCTCGGGCCGCTGCCTAACGTGAAGGCGAAGTGGTTCGGCGACAGCATCCGCTTCTGGAACGACATCACCCGTCACCCGACGTACGATGCCTTCTGGAAAGCCCGCAACATCCTCCCGCACCTGAAGAACATGCCGCCAGCGGTGATGACGGTGGGCGGATGGTGGGATGCGGAGGATCTCTACGGACCGCTCGAGGTGTACGAGTCGGTCGAGGCGAAGAATCCCGGGATCACGAACCTGCTCGTTATGGGCCCCTGGTTTCACGGCCAGTGGTCCGGTGGCCCCGGCGATGCGCTCGGCGCCGTTCGTCATCCGGCGACCGGGCCGTTCATTCGCGACAGCGTCATGATCCCGTTCTTCAACCACGTCATGAAGGACGCGCCGGATCCACGCCTTCCCGAGGCGCTGGTGTACGAGACGGGCGCAAATCAGTGGCGCCGGTTCGACGCCTGGCCGCCGCGCGGGCTTCAGCAGCGCACGCTCTATCTCCGTGACGGTGGTGCGCTGTCGTTCGACGCACCGACGGCGGTCCGCGCCGCCGCCGATGAATTCGTCAGCGATCCGGCTCATCCCGTTCCGTTCATCGGCTACACCGCGCCCGGGATGACGATCGAGCACATGGTGGATGACCAGCGCTTCGCGGCGACGCGGCCGGATGTGCTGGTCTACCAGACGCCGCCGCTCAGCGAGGACGTCACGATCGCGGGCCCGATCACGGCGACGCTCTGGGTGTCGACGACCGGGACCGACGCCGACTGGGTGGTGAAGGTGATCGACGTCTACCCTGACACGCTCCCCATGCTCAACCCGGAGCTCCCCAACCCGCAGCGCATCCGGCTAGGCGGCTACCAGCAACTCGTCCGAGGGGAGCTGTTCCGAGGAAAGTTCAGGAACTCCTTCGAGCGGCCGGAGCCCTTCGTTCCGGGGCGAGTGGCGAAGGTCGAGTATGTGATGCCCGACGTCTTCCACACGTTCCAGCGCGGCCATCGCCTCATGATTCAGGTCCAGAGCTCGTGGTTCCCGCTCGTTGACCGGAATCCGCAGACGTTCGTTGACATCTACAACGCGAAGGCGAGCGATTTCCGCAAAGCGACGCACCGCGTTTTCCGGACGCGTGCCTACGCTTCTCGTGTGAGCGTCGGCGTGCTTGGGCGCTGAATCACGCGCGCTCTTGAATCATTTTGACTATCCGCCGCTCGAGCACCCCGGTGGTGACACATACGACCGGGTTGGAGCCGACCGACAGGGGAGTCGCTTTGGCATCGATCCGAGTCTGCACGTCGGTCGCGACGTGCGTGTTCGGCGCGAGGTACGTCATGATCGACATCTCGACGTTGTAATAGTCGGCATTGGGCCCCACTCCGCTCCCCGCGCCGCAATTGAGGTAGCGCGAAAGAGGGACGCCGTTCAGCACGCGGCGGATCTTCAGCGCCTGGTTTCCTATTGTGCGGGACTCGGTGATGAGTGTCGTCACCTGGATGCCCAACTCGTTATAGACCTTGATGGCGGCCTTCCAGGCCGAGTCGACCGGCGCGGCGACGGTGCCGCCCGCGATCACCACTTGCCCTTCGACTCGCAGTGGCGCTCCGCCCGCTGTCTCGATGATCTGCGGCGCGGGCGCGGGCGCTGCAGGACCACCGCCACTGCTGGCGCAGGCGAGAACAAACGGAAGAAGGACGATCGCGCCGCGCATCGGAGCCTCCCTAGGTGAGGTGCCGGTAGGGCCGATGAACGTCCGCCCGCGTCCATCCCCTGTCAAGAGCGCCCCGTTCGAGACGGGAGACGGCCGGCGGTCGCCCCGTCTCGCAATACCTGCGGAGACCTGTCATAAATCGCTCGCTGTCAACAACTTGCATCGCTCGGCCAGCGTTGATTTCGCTCGCGCGCCCGGGTATATTTCGGCTCTGCGAAACGCAGCCATTTCGTCCCCCTCCGCAGCAGCCCCATGACCGCTCCGAACAATCGCGAACGGATCGTCTCCCGTCTCATCGACGAGGAGATCCGCGAGTCGTTCATCAACTACTCGATGAGCGTCATCGTCTCGCGCGCCCTCCCGGACGTGCGCGACGGACTCAAGCCGGTGCACCGTCGCGTGCTCTACGCGATGAACGAGCTCGGCCTCGTACCCGGCCGTCCCTACAAGAAGTCCGCGACCGTTGTCGGCGATGTGTTAGGCAAGTACCACCCGCACGGCGACACCTCGGTGTACGACGCGCTCGTCCGCATGGTGCAGGACTTCTCGCTGCGGTATCCGCTGGTCGATGGGCAGGGGAACTTCGGCTCCGTCGATGGCGACCCACCGGCCGCCTATCGATACACCGAAGCGCGCCTCACGCGCGTGGCGATGGAGATGCTCGCCGACATCGACAAGGGGACCGTCGATTTCGCGCCGAACTTCGACGATCGTCTCCAGGAGCCCAAGGTTCTTCCCTCGGGCATTCCCAATCTCGTCGTCAACGGCTCGGCCGGTATCGCCGTCGGCATGGCGACGAACATCCCCCCGCACAACCTGCGCGAGGTCGTTAACGCCATCACGGTGCTGATCGACAATCCCGAGGCGACGACGGCCGAGCTGCGCCGCCACATCAAGGGACCCGATTTCCCGACGGGCGGCTACATCTACGGGAAGGCGGGCATCAAGGAGTATCAGGAGACGGGGCGCGGACGCATCGTCATGCGCGCGCGCGCGGTAATCGAGGAGAAGGAATCCTCGAACAAGTCGCAGATCGTCGTCACCGAAATTCCCTACCAGGTGAACAAGGCGCGTCTCGTCGAGACGATCGCCGAGCTGGTGCGCGACAAGAAGATGGACGGGATCAGCGACCTGCGCGATGAGTCCGATCGCGACGGCATGCGCGTCGTCATCGAGCTCAAGCGCGACGCCATTCCGCGCGTGGTGCTCAACCAGCTCTACAAGCACACGCAGATGCAGGCGACGTTCGGCGTCATCATGCTGGCGCTGGTGCCGGACGCGGGGACGAAGCAGCTCGTGCCGAAGGTGATGGGGCTCAAGGAAATTCTCGAGCACTTCATCGCCCATCGACACGACGTCATCGTCAAGCGCACGCAGTTCGACCTCGACAAGGCGCTCGAGCGCGAGCACATCCTCGAGGGTCTCAAGATCGCCGTCGACAACATCGACGAGGTGATCAAGATCATCCGCAAGGCGGAGGACACACCCGAGGCGAGCGACAAGCTGCAGAAGCGGTTCAAGCTCTCCGAGAAGCAGGCCGAGGCGATCCTCAACATGCGCCTCGCGAAGCTGACGGGGCTCGAGATCGAGAAGCTCGAGGAAGAGCTCAAGGAAGTCCGCGGCATGATCAAGGAGTTCCGCGAGATCCTCGCCTCGAAGCCGCGCCGCATGAAGATCCTCAAGGAGGAGCTGTCGAAGCTCGCCGAGACGTACGGCGACGAGCGCCGCACGGAGATCACGAGCGACGAAGGCGAATTCACGATCGAGGATCTGATCGCCGAGGAGGACATGGTGGTCACCGTGTCACACTCGGGGTACGTGAAGCGGACGTCGGTGTCCACCTATCGAAAGCAGCGCCGTGGCGGACGCGGACTGAACGGACAGGGGCTCAAGGACGAGGACTTCGTCGAGCTGCTGTTCATCGCGTCGACGCACGACTACATCCTCGTCTTCAGCGAGGATGGCCGCTGCTTCTGGCTGAAGGTGCACGAGATCCCGCAGGCGGG
>DASRHU010000109.1:0-15215 GCA_035650335.1 Gemmatimonadaceae bacterium
CCTCCTCCGTGATTTTCGCCGCGCGTTCACTGCCGCGGACCACCACCACCTCGGACCCCTGCCGCTCGCATAACGCGGCGCAGTCGGTCGCGTACGCCTGCGTACGTCTTGCCTCCGCATACGCCCACTCGATCATGTCCCGTGGAAATGCCTGGGGCGTCTGTGCACGCCACAGTCCGTCGCGCGGGATCGTGCGCACGATCCGACCATTTGCGTCGACCTCCTTGAGGGTGTCCGCAACCGGCACGGCGGCCACCGCCCCGCGCCCGTTTCGCGCCTCGGCGATCACGCCGTCGACCACCTCCATCGTGACGAACGGACGGGCCGCGTCGTGAACGACGACGATGCGCACCTCGTCAGGCATGTCCTCCAGCCCGTGCAGCACCGACTCGCCGCGCACTTTCCCCCCGACGGACACCAGCAGCCGATCGACATCGCATTGGAAGATCCATGGCGGCGGGTCGCCCGCGTACTGGCGCGGCAGCACGCAGACGACCATCGCGACATCATCACGTTGGTGGAACAGCTGGAGGGAATGCAGCAGCATCGGCTTGCCACCGATCCAGCGAAACTGCTTGAGCTCGTTTCCTTTCAGGCGCGACGACGCGCCGGCCGCCACGAGCACGACTCCCACATCGCGGGTCACGGTCATCGCGCGAACAGGTGTCGGAAGACGTCACCAACCGTGCGGACACCGACGGCGGTCACGTCGCGAAGCCGCTTCGGGATTCCCCGTTCCGCGAGGTATGCGGTCGTCAAGCCCATCTTCGCCGCTTCGGCCAGGCGGCGCTCGGACTGTGAGACCGGGCGAATCTCTCCACCGAGACCGACTTCGCCGAGGAAGATGGCGTTAGGCGGCAGCGGCGTGTCGTACACGCTCGAGGCGAGCGCGGCGGCAACGGCGAGATCGCCGGCCGGCTCGTGGAGACGCACGCCGCCGACGACGTTGACGAAGACGTCCAGCTGAGCGAAGGAAAGCCCGGCTCGCTTGTCGAGCACGGCGAGCAGGAGCGCCAGTCGCCGCGTGTCGAATCCCGTCGCCACACGCTGTGGTGTCCCGAAGCCCGCCTTCGCGGCCAGCGCCTGGATCTCGACCAGGAGCGGTCGGGTGCCTTCCATGAGGGCGGTGACGGCGCTTCCCGAGGCGATGTTGGCGCGGTCGCCGAGGAACAGCTCCGACGGATTCTCGATAGGCACGAGCCCTCGTTCCGTCATTCGGAAGACGCCAATCTCATCGACGCCGCCAAAGCGGTTCTTCGTGGCCCGCAGCACGCGGTGGTCGAGGGAGCCTTCGCCCTCGAAGTACAGCACCGTGTCCACGATGTGCTCGAGCGTCTTCGGGCCGGCAATGCCTCCACCCTTCGTGACGTGCCCGACCACGAAGACGGCGGTACCGCTCTCCTTGGCGAATCGCATGAGGCGGGCGGCGCATTCCCGCAGCTGGCCGACGCTCCCCGGAGCACCCTCGAGATCGGCGGTGAAGATCGTCTGGATCGAATCGACGATCATCACCGCCGGCTCCATTCCCGCCGCCGTCGCCAGCACCGTTTCCAGCAGCGTCTCGGTGAGGAGCTCGACGTCGGCGGCCGTATGATCGAGACGGTCGGCGCGAAGCTTCACCTGGAGCGGGGATTCCTCGCCCGAGACGTACAGGACCCGCTGGCCTGCCGCCTGGAGTGCCCCCGCCACCTGGAGGAGGAGCGTCGATTTCCCGATACCCGGCTCGCCGCCGATGAGCACCATCGAGCCCGGTACGATGCCTCCGCCGAGCACGAAGTCGAACTCGTTGATGCCGGTGCGGAGGCGGCGCTCCTCGCTCCCGCGCACCTCGCGCAAGCGGGCGGTGGCCACGACGCTCCCGCCGGCGCCTAACGCGGCCGCGCCCCCCTGCCGTCGTGCCGATCCCGGTTTGCTCGCCGGGAGACGCGCGGCGGTCTCCTCGACGAGTGTGTTCCACTCGCCGCAGACGTCACACCGTCCGGCCCATTTTGGATGCTCGGCGCCGCACTCGGTGCAGCGATAAACCGTTCGGACCTTCGCACTCACGTGGCCTGAGCGCGTGCGCTGTAGTTCTCGAAGCGGGTGTACGCCTTGTGGAAGAACAGGTTGACGATTCCCGTCGGCCCGTTGCGCTGCTTCCCGACGATCACCTCGGCGCGGCCCTCGAGAGAGTTGCCATCCTTGTCGGTCGGGCCCTCGTACATCTCCTGACGGTAGATGAACATCACGAGGTCGGCGTCCTGCTCGATTGCGCCCGACTCCCGGAGATCGGATAGCTGCGGCCGCTTGTCGGTACGCTGCTCGGTCGCGCGCGACAGCTGCGACAGCGCGACGACGGGCACCGCCAACTCCTTCGCGAGCGCCTTGAGCGACCGCGAGATCTGGCTGATCTCCTGTGTCCGGTTCTCGGCGTCGGATGCACTCTGGATGAGCTGCAAATAGTCGACGACGACCAGCCCGATGTTGGCGTCCGCGCGGAGGCGCCGGGCGGCCGAGCGCATTTCGAGCAGCGTGATGCCGGGGCTGTCGTCGATGAAGATGGGCGCCTGCGCGAGAATGCCCGCCGCGCGCGCGAGCCGCGGGAAGTCATCGTCGCGGAGCATTCCCTTGCGGAGCTTCTGCGCGTCCACGCGCGCCTCACCCGTGAGCATACGCTGCACGAGTGATTCCTTACTCATCTCCAGCGAGAACAGCGCAACCGGAACGTTGTGCTCAATGGCCGCGTGTTGCGCGATGTTCAGGATGAACGCCGTCTTCCCCATCGACGGGCGGGCGGCGATGACGATGAGGTCGGAGGGCTGAAATCCCGACGTCAGGTCATCGAGGTCGGTGAAGCCGCTCGGGACTCCGGTGATCGCCTTTCCGCCACGCTGCAGCGCTTCGATGCGCTCCATCGTCGGCCAGAGCAGCTCCTTGATGCGGGTGAAGCCCTCACGCCCGCGCTGCTGGCTGATGTCGAAGATGCGCGACTCGGCGTGATCGAGCAGCTCGCCCGCGGTCTGTCTGGCATCGAACGCCTCGCTGACGATCTCGGTCGACGCTTCGATGAGGCGGCGAAGGAGCGCCTTCTCCCGGACGATCTTCGCGTGATACTCGACGTTGGCGGCGGTTGGAACGGCGTCGACGAGAAAGCCGATGTAGTCCTTGCCGCCGCTCGCATCGAGCTCGCCGCGGCGCTGGAGCTCATCGGAGAGGGTGAGGGGATCGACGACATCGCCGCGCTCCGAGACGGCGACCATCGCGCGGAAGATTCGGCGATGGCCCTCGCGGTAGAACATCGTGTCGTCCACCTGCTCGGTCGCGCGCAGGATGGCGTCCTGGTCGATGAGCATGGCCGCCAGCACCGCCTGCTCGGCGTCCTCCGACCAGGGAGGACGCCGATCGCGGTAGGCGTCACGCGGCGACTGAATCGAGAATTCGACGGACGAGCTTGACATCTTCCCAGGTGGGCTTCTTCCAGCCAGGGTTGCGCAGGAGCGCTGCCGGATGGTAGGTGGCGATGAGGGGCGTACCGTGGTACCAGTGCATGAGCCCGCGCAGCTTGCCGATCGCTACCTTCGTGTCGAGCAGCGTTTGCGCGGCGAACGTCCCGAGGGCGAGGATGACCTTGGGACGGATCAGCTCAACCTGCCGCAACAGATATGGGCTGCACGCGGTGATCTCGTCAGGGACCGGGTTGCGGTTCCCGGGCGGCCGGTGCTTCATGACGTTGGCGATGAAGACCTCCTCCCGGCTCAACTTAATGGCGCGGAGGATATCCGTCAGGAGTTTTCCCGCCTGCCCCACGAAGGGGCGACCGGTTTCGTCCTCCGTGGCGCCGGGCGCCTCGCCGATGCACATGAGCTGCGCTGTCGGACTGCCCTCTCCCGGAACGGGATTGGTCGCGGTCGCGTAGAGCGGGCAGCGTGTACACGTGCGGACCATCTCCGCGATCGCGTCGAGACTCGCCGCCCGCGTGATCGGACCGCCGAAGAGCTCGACTTCCCCACCTCCGACGACGAGCCCCTGAGGGGCGAGTGCCGAGAGCGCGGTGGTAGCGCGGCGCGGCGAAGGAGGCGTTGGCCGTTCGGCGACTGGTGCGGGGGCGGCAGGTGCGGGCGGTGGAGGCGCGGGTCGGGGCGCAGATGATTGGGGCGCCGCCTCGCGCGCCGGGATGCGTTCCACCTTGCGAGGAAGCTCGGCCTCGGCGCCTCGCAGTACCGAGCGCCAGTCATCGCCGGCCGCGACGTCGCGCGGCGCCGGCGCGCGCTTCCCCTGCGCTCCGACGATGCGGAGCACCTCGTCCACGGTGAGCGAGTCGAGGACGAGCTCCGATTCGCCCATCTCCCGGCGCTGCTCCAGGTACCGGCGGAACATCTCCTCAACGTTCACGCAGCAACGCCTCCACGCGGTCGAGAATCACGTCGGCCACCTCCGTCTTGAGCATCACGCCGAGCACTTCGGCGCGGCCGTCCCGGTGCACGATGGTCACACGATTCGTGTCGACGGCGAACCCCGCGTCCGGATCGGTGGCGTCATTCACCACGATCATATCCAGGTCCTTCGCGGCCAGCTTCTCCTTTCCCTCGTCGACGGCGTTCCCGGTCTCGAGCGCGAAGCCAACGATGACGGCGCCGGGACGGCGCGCATCGCGCGTGCTCTTCAGAATGTCGGGAGTCTCAGCGAGCGCGATCGCATCCGGCTTGTCCTTCTTCTTGACCTTCTTCGCCGCGGGGCGTGCCGCGGTGAAGTCGGCCGGCGCCGCGGCCATCACCAGGGCGTCCGCCGATGGAAGCGCGGCGCGGACCGCCTTGGCCATCGCCTCGGTCGTCTCCACGGTCGTTAGGCTCATTCCGGGTGGCACCGGGATCTCGAGCGGCCCCGCCACGAGCAGGACTTCGGCACCTCGGCGCCACGCGGCCGATGCGATCGCCACGCCCATCTTTCCGCTGCTTCGATTCGAGAGAAAGCGCACCGGGTCCACCGGCTCTCGCGTCGGTCCGGCGGTCACGAGCACGCGCCGCCCCCGCAACACGCTGTCGCGCTCGAGAAGGCGACCCACGTGGGCGAAAATCGTTTCCGGCTCGGGCATTCGGCCGGGACCGCTCCCCTCTCCGGCCGCGAGCGGGCCCTCGTCAGGCTCGACGACCTGATGCCCGAGCGCCCGCAAGTGCGCCACGTTTTCCTGGGTCTGGCGGTTGGCCCACATGCGGTCGTTCATTGCCGGAACGAGCAGCACGGGCGCTTCGGTGGCGAGCAGGCACGCGGTGAGCAGGTCGTCGGCGAACCCGTGTGCGACGCGTGCGAGAAAATCGGCGGTCGCGGGAGCCACCACGATCGCGTCAGCGCTCCTGGCGAGCGCGATGTGATCGAGCGCCCGCCCCGGCTCGAAGAGGTCGGTGTGCACCGGGCGACCGGTGAGCGCCTCGAACGTGACCGGGCCAACGAACTCCGTCGCCGCCCGTGTCATCACGACGTCGACGTCCGCCTGTGCGGCCGTCAACAGCCGCGCGAGCCACCCCGTCTTGTAGCTCGCGATTCCCCCCGTCACGCCGAGGACGATTCGACGGCCGGCGTAGGGGCGCACGTGGGATTACTGGCCGCGCCGCCGTGGAGTGACGCGATACTCGATGGCGCCCTCGGTGAGCTCCTCGAGCGACCGCGTGGTCAGCTTCTTCTCGCCCGGCCGCGAGCGATCTCGAGGGAACTCGTTGATGAGGCGGGCGAACTTCGCGGCGACCAGAACGCCGAGGTACTTGTTGGCCGCGTGCTGCGCGACTTCTACCGGAGTAAAGACCTGCATGATTTCACTCGATTGATGAATGGGTTTCGACTTCCTGCTCCAACCGCTCGATCAGCGAGCGGACCTGCTCTTCCAGCCCGTGCACACGCTCGCGACGGCTCATCTCCGCGTCAATGATCGCGGACACACGATTGACGGCCGCCTCGAGATCATCGTTCATGACGACGTAGTGATAGCTCTCCGCATGTCGCAGCTCCTGCAGCGCGTTCGTCATGCGCCGCGCCAGCGACGCGCGATCCTCGGTTTTCCTCGCCCGCAAGCGTTCCAGCAACACGTTCGCCGATGGCGGAAGGACGAACACCAGGACCGCGTAGGGAAACGCCTTCGCCAACTGCGCGGCACCCTGCACGTCGATGTCCAGGATGACGTGCTTGCCCTTCGCGACGACCCGCTCGATTTCCTTTCGTAACGTCCCGTACCAGTGCCCGTGAACCTCGGCGCACTCCGCGAACTCGCCACGCTCGCGCCGCTTCCGGAACTCTTCCGGCTGCAGAAAAAAGTAATCGCGTCCGTCCACCTCTCCGGTGCGCGCCGGCCTCGTCGTGCACGAAATGGAGTAGCCCACATCGGATCGCTTCGCGAGCAGTTGCCGTGCGATCGTCGTCTTTCCGCCGCCTGATGGCGCAGACAGGACCAGCGGAAAGGGACTCACTCGAGATTCTCGACCTGCTCGGCGAGGCGCTCGAGCTCCTCCTTCAATGCGACGACCTCGTGCGTCATCACCGCATCCCGCGACTTGCTTCCCGTCGTATTCGCCTCGCGAACCATCTCCTGGAGCAGGAACGCCAACCGCTTCCCCACCGGTTCCGCTCCGCCGCGCCGCAGGGTGTCGCGGAATGCACTGATGTGGGCGCGAAAGCGATCGATCTCCTCCGCCACGTCGAGCCGATCGGCCAGGATCGCCACCTCCTGAGCGAGCCGCTGCTCATCGATCGACGCACCGTCCGTCAGCTCGGCCACTGCGGCCCGCAACCGGGACCGCTCGGCGATGATGCGCTCGGGTGCGCGCGCCGCGATTCGCTCCAGTGTCTCCTCCACGATCCCAATACGTTCCGAGAGCACGGCGGCCATCCGTTCGCCCTCCGCTTCGCGCATGTTGGTCAGCGCTGATGCCGCCTGCCTAACTACCTCCACCAGCTCATCCGCGCTGCCACCCACGTCCGAGCCGCGCTCGCTCCGAACCACATCCGGCATCCGCAGCACCGTCGCGACGGTCAGCGCTTCGTCGAGGCCGTGAGCGCGCTGCAGCCGACGCACCGTCTCGAGCGCTTCGGCGAATCGCGCCTCATCGACCACCGTATCGCTCGTGGCATCTCGCTCGATGCGGGCGATGAGCGTGACGTGGCCGCGCGCGATCATGCGACGAAGCGCCTCGCGGACCTCGCCTTCCCACCGCGACAGCTCGGGCGGGAGCTTCAGGCTGGGATTGAAAAAACGGTGGTTGACGGTTCGAAGCTCGACACTCACCCGTGCAGTGCCCACCCCTCCGGCGGCGGTGCCGAATCCTGTCATGCTTCGAATCATGGCAAGTCGTGCAAGTTACGGTGCCGCAACAACCTTGTCAATTCCAGAAGTCCCACCGCACGCCGTAGAGCGTGAGCTGCCGGGGAACCGCAAAACCGGGAATGAATTCGTTGGGGAGCTGCCCGAGCGTGTATTGCTGGCGCCAGAAGAGGACGGCGTCCACGAGCCGAATCTCGAACAGCGAGCTGAGCTCGTGAGCGCTGCGGGCGACTTCCGGGCCCTCGTCCGTCGGGAACGCGATCCCGTCGCGGTAGTCGTGTCGCACGGAGATGAGCGCCCCGAACTGTCCGCTCGGAAACTTCTTCAACCACCGGGTGCGAACGTAGATCTCCGATCTCAGCTGCAACTGTGGTCGATAGAAGCCCTGACGTTCCCACCGGAACGCGAAGACGTCGGCGTGGATGGCGCGCCACACGCGTCCGCGAACGCCGCCGTAGAGCGCCATCGTCGGTCCTTCGTCGTGCGGCACGTACGATGAGTCGAAAACGACGAGCGGGGTGACGTGGATCGAGTCGAGCCTGACGACGCCACCGCTGAACCAGAGGGAGCGGATTCGCAGCGCCACCTCGCCGCGCGCCGTCACGAGGTCGTTCGCCTGGAGATCAGCGGGGTGCCGCCGCAGGGAGGCGACGCCGCTGAACGACAGAAACGAGAAGGGGCTGAGCCGGACGGAGACCTCGCCCAGCGACGACGAGTCGTCGCCGCGCCACTCGCCGAGCGCGGACACCCCCGCAAACCGATGCGCGAGCGACAGCCGTCCCGTGAGCGACTGAAAGCCATCGGCGCGGGCGTAGCTTCGACTCGTTATGCTCGCGCGCAGGAGGTCTCCGGACCATCCGACCGCGCCGACGAGCTGGTTCCGCGAGCGCTTCTCCTCGATCGTGTCGATGTCGTTCGTGTCGCCCGAGCTCTCGGCCGGATCGATCCGCTCGCGCGTGAACGACTGCCCTCCGAGAACGACCTGAGCCCAGGCGCCCCGATCGGCGTCACCGAGTCCCACACGCACGTAGGTATCGCGACGAATGGAATTGACCCGAGGAATGGTGTATCCGTCGTCGCTCGTCTGCGTGTTGCGCTGGCGGCGGCCGCGAATGCCGAAGGCATCAATGCTCGCAACCCGCCCTGCCCACCCGAGCCGGGCGATGAGCGCCAACTCGTCCCCACCTCCGGACGACGGTCCGCTCGTTCCGTACTGTTGAAAACCCACCTGCGCCGCTTCCCCGTGTGAGAAACGCCGCCCGATGTACCCGCGATAGTAATTCGTATCTTCGTCGCCGGTGAAGACGTCCGTTCGCGAGGCGGTGGTCGTTCGCTCCACGCGCCAGGAGCGCAGGTACACGCGGAGCTCGTCACCACCGCGCTCGACGAGCACTTCCTCCAGCGTCCACAGCTGGATCTCGCTGAGGTCGAGGAGTCCCCCGCTCCGGACATCGAACGGCTCCAGCTCGATCCCGTCGTAGAACACGCGGACCCGCCCGCCCCCGCCTAACCAGGTCGTGTGAGCGGGAGAGGCGACCCATCCGGACCGAAACCCCGTCACCCCAGGTATCCGCTCCAGCAGCTCGAGCAGCGTCAGGCCGCCACCGGCGAACAGCTCCTCGCGGTTCCAGTGATACCGCCCGGAGGCGTCGAGCGTGATCGGCATTTCGGCGTGCGTGAGTGGCGGCTGCACCGTGTCACGGCGGACCACGGTGTCCGGCTGGGTCCGTATCGTATCGACCGCCGGCGGGGCCGTGTCCTGCGGAACTGCGAGCGTGTCGCGCGACGGCGGCTGCTGGCTCGTGCCGACGGAGTGAAAAACGGCCCCGACCACGAGGCCGAGGCCGATACGACGAATCCAGGGCCGCGCGCTCAGCTCACCCGCCCGCGCACGAACTCGACGAAGGTTCCGACGGGAACGCCGGTCGGTCCCTTCGGCAGGGAGACGAGGTCGTTCTCCGCGTACGCCGTCCCCGCGATGTCGAGGTGTACCCACGAATAGCTCTCCGTGAACTCCTTCAGGAACATCGCCGCGGAAATCGCACCGGCCGCGCGTCCACCCGAGTTCTTGATGTCGGCGACGTCCGACTTGATGAGCTCCTTGAAGTCCTCCCACATCGGCAGCTGCCACCCCGGCTCACTCGCGCGTTTACCGGCGCGCAGGACTTCCTGCACCAGAGCCTCATCGTTGCCGAAGACACCGGACGCGGTGTGGCCAAGCGCGATGACGCACGCCCCGGTGAGCGTCGCCGCATCGATGACGGCCGCCGGCTCGTACCGTCGCGCCCAGGACAGCACGTCGCAGAGCACGAGCCGTCCTTCGGCGTCGGTGTTCACGATCTCGATGAACTTGCCCAGGTGGCTCTTGAGCACGTCGCCGGGCTTGAACGCGGTGCCGCTCGGCATGTTGGTGGTGCTGCCGATGAGACCCACCACATTGATCTTCAGGTCAAGGCGGCCGATCGCTTCCATGGCGCCGAGCACCGCGGCCGCGCCGCACATGTCGAACTTCATGAGCTCCATGCTCTGTGCCGGCTTGATCGAGATGCCGCCCGAGTCGAAGCACAGGCCCTTACCGACGAGCACGAGGGGACGGCCCGAACCCTTTCGATGCTCGAGCGCGATCAGCTTCGGATCCTGCGGCGTTCCCTGCGCGACGCCAAGGAAGGATCCCATTCCCTCGGATTCCATTTCCTTTCGGCCGAGCACGGTGACTTTCATCCCATATCGCCTGGCGATGTCACGTCCGGTGTCGGCCAGGTACTCCGGAGTGCAGAGATTCCCGGGCATCATCGCCAGACGTCGGGCGAGCGCCGTGCCCTCGGCGATCGCGATTCCGCTCTCCAGCTCCGGCTTCGCGCGCCGCTCTTCCCCGACGACGATGACCGCCTCGTCAGGCGTCGCGCGACGCTCGTCCTCCGGCGGTGGTGTCTTGGTCTCGGTGTATTCCCACGCGCCCATCGAGAGTCCGACCACCGCGTTCTCGACGGTTTCATCGCCATCGCCGTGATACCATCCGATCTCGTGCGCACCGGTGCGTCGAGCGAACCGGGCCGCGATCATGGCGGCGCGTTTGACGGCGGCGGGCCGCTCCGTGACCGCTCCCATGCCCACGAGCAGTATGCGCTGCGGGCCCTTCGTGGCGCCGACCATGTGCATCGTCTCATCACGGGCCGCTCGGAAGTCACGCCGGTCGATCACGCGCGAGATGGCACCTCCAAGCGCCTCGTCGAGCGCGGTCAGGCGCTCGTCCAGCTCGGCGCCCTTCGCGAGGGCAATCGCGAGCAGCGGAACGTCGAGCGAGCGAAGCGCGGCGTCACGAACCGAGAAGCGCATGCGCCTACTTCATTCCCGCGATGATGCCATCGGCGAACGCCGAGGTGCTCACCTCGGTCGATCCGGGCATCTGACGCGCCAGATCGTACGTGACGCGGCGTGACTTGATGGCGGCCTCGATCCCGCGAACGATGAGCCGCCCGGCCTCCTTCCACTCGAGGTGCTCGAACATCATCACACCGGAGAGAATGACGCTGCACGGGTTCACCTTGTCCTGCCCCGCGTACTTCGGCGCTGTGCCGTGCGTGGCCTCGAAGCACGCGACGCCGTCGCCCACGTTGCCTCCCGGAGCCATTCCCAGCCCCCCGACCTGCGCGGCCGCCGCGTCGCTCAGATAGTCACCATTCAGGTTCGGCGTCGCGAGGACCGAGTACTCCGCGGGTCGCAGCAGCAACTGCTGAAACATCGCGTCGGCGATCCGGTCCTTGATGACGAGGCAATCCGTCTTGGCCGCGCCGCCGACCTTCGAGAAGTCGCTCTCGGTGATGACGTGCTCGCCGAAGCGTTCGCGGGCGACCTCGTACCCCCAGTCGCGAAACGCCCCCTCGGTGAACTTCATGATGTTGCCCTTGTGCACGAGCGTCACCGACTCGCGCCCTGTCCTCAGGGCGTACCGGATCGCCATCTCGACGAGTCGCTTGGAGCCGAACTCGGAGATCGGCTTGATCCCGATGGCGGAATGCTCGCGAATCTCCTGTCCCATCTCCTCGACCAGAAATGTGCGAACCCGCTCCGCCTCCGGCGTTCCCGCCTTCCACTCGATTCCGGCGTACACGTCCTCGGTATTCTCGCGGAAGATGACGACGTCGAGCTTGGTTGGCTCCTTCACCGGCGCGCCCACCCCTTCGAAATAGCGGACCGGGCGAATGCAGGCGTACAGGTCGAGCACCTGGCGAAGGGTGACATTGAGCGAGCGGATGCCGCCGCCTACCGGCGTCGTGAGCGGTCCCTTGATCGAGACGCGGAATTCCTGCAGCGCGTCCAGCGTTTCCTGCGGCAGCCAATCGTTATGGTTCTGATAGGCCTTCTCGCCGGCGAACACTTCCATCCAGGCGATGCGGCGCTCGCTGCCAAAGGCGCGCTCGACGGCGGCATCGAACACGCGCTTCGAGGCGCGCCAGATGTCCGGGCCCGTGCCATCGCCTTCGATGAACGGAATGATCGGCGTGTTCGGAACCTGAAGGGTTCCCTCGGAGAAGCCGATGCGCTCGCCGTCCTTCGGTACCTTCGCGAACCGGTAGCTGGTCATGACTCGATCAGGGAGAGATGTCGCGCGGGCGCGGTCGACACCGCGCCCGCGCGCCACGCGGAACCGCGGACTACCGACGCTGGTCGATCGATGTCACGCGCAGATCACGCGGACCGACGTATTCGGCGCGCGGCCGGATCAGCCGGTTGTGTGCGTACTGCTCCAGCAGGTGCGCTGCCCACCCCGAGGTCCGGCTGACGGCGAAGAGCGGCGTATAGAGATCGGTCGGGATACCCATGACGTAGTACGTGGACGCCGAATAGAAGTCGACGTTGGGCAGGAGGTTCTTCTCCGCCTTCATCGTCTCCTCGATGCGGCGGGACATCTCGAACCACTGCGGCGCGTTGTGCTTTCGCCCGAGCTCCTCCGACATGCGGCGGAGGTGCGTGGCGCGCGGGTCTTCCGTCTTGTACACGCGATGCCCGAAGCCCATGATCTTGCGCTTGCTCGCCAGCGCCTGCCGGATGAAGGCCGTCGGCTCCTGCCCTTCCTTCTGCATCTCGAGGAGCATCTCCATGACGGCGGTGTTCGCGCCGCCGTGCAGCGGTCCGGAGAGCGTCCCGATGGCCGAGACGATCGCCGCGTACATGTCGGCGAGCGTGGCCGCGGTGACGCGCGCCGCGAACGTGGACGCGTTCAGCTCGTGGTCGGCATGGAGAATGAGCGCGGCATCCATCGCGCGCTCCTCGAGCTTCTCCGGGCGTTTGCCGAGCAGCCGGTAGAAGACGTTGCCGGCGAACGAGAGCGACGGATCGGCTTTGACCGGCTCCTTCCCCTGGCGGATTTGCGCCCACGCGCCGACGAGCGCGGCGATCTGTCCCTGGAGTCGCGTCGCGCGCCGGAGGTTCGCCTCGCGCTCATCGACCGGTGACTGTTTGTCCGGGTCGTAGAACGAGAGCTCCGAGACGCTGGTCCGAAGGACGTCCATGGGATCGGCGTCCCGCGGGTAGCGCTTCAGCGACTCGATGACCTGCTGCGGGAGATGATAGCAGGACCGGATCGCGGCCGAGAATTCATCGAGCTGCGCACGAGTAGGCAGCCGGGCGTACCACAGGAGGTAGACGACTTCCTCGAACGTCGTGTTTTGGACGAGGTCGTGGATGTCGTACCCACGGTAGATGAGCTGACCAGTCTTGCCGTTGACGTCGGTGATCTCGGAAGGGCCCGTGACCACATCTTCGAGACCGGCCGCGGCCGCCTTCATGGTTGCCGAAGTTGCCATCTATGACTCAGCGTGATGCGTGGATGAGCGCACTGAACCAGCAAAAGTTACCGGCGCGGGAAATACGCTGCAAGTTGAACGCCGTGCCTGGACCGGCTTTATTGTGGCCTACACCAGCCGATGCCGGCTGGCAGTTCGCCACGCGAGGGGGACACCACCGCATGAGACTGGTTACTGACGTCTGCCGGCGCGTTACGACAGTGCTCGCGGCGACACTGCTCGCGTGCACCGCGATGGAGGCGGCCGCGCAGGCGGGACGCCGGGGTGATCACGGGACGGCATCGGTGGATTTCCCCATCTCCTGCTCCGCGGCGGCGCAGGTAGAGTTCAACCGCGCGGTCACCCTGCTGCACCACATGACCTATCCGCGGGCGCGCGAGACGTTCCGCCGCGTGGCCGAGGTCGATCCGCAGTGCGCGATGGCGCACTGGGGCATCGCGATGACGATGTTCCAGCCGCTGTGGCCGACGCGACCTGGAGCGAGAGAGCTGAAGCTCGGGCGCGATGCCGCTCGCGCCGCGTCACGGCTGAATCCCCCGACGGACCGGGAGCGGATGTTCGTCGCGTCCGTCGCTGCCTTCTTCGAGCAGGACTCCCTGGCGTACTGGCAACGCGTTCGAGGGTGGGAGCAAAGCATGGCGAAGCTGTTCGCCGCGCTCCCGTCGGACCCCGAGGTGCGTGCCTTCTATGCGCTGGCGCATTTGGCGATCGCCCCATCGAACGACAGCGCGAGAATGTACTCGGACCGCGCCGCCGAGATCCTCGCTCCCGTCTACGAAAGGAATCCAGACCACCCGGGCGCGATGCACTACCTCATCCATGCGAACGACGCGGCGGGTCGCGAGCGTGAATCCCCGGACGTCGTTCTCAAGTACGAGGCGTCGGCGCCGGCGAATCCGCACGCCCTCCACATGCCGACGCACATCTACACGCGCCTGGGTGAGTGGGACGCCGTGGTGCGCGGGAACCTCCGCGCCGCCGACGCGGCGCTGGCACATCCGTCTGGAGATTCTGGACAATACGTGTGGGACGAGTTCCCGCACGCGATCGAGTATCTCGTGTATGCGTACCTCCAGCAGGGCGCCGACGATCTCGCGCGGACCCAGCTGACGCGCCTGCATCGGACCGCGCGCCTCGAGCCGACGTTCAAGACCGCGTTCCATCTCGCATCCACTCGGGCGCGCTACGCACTCGAGCGGCGCGCGTGGAGCGAGGCGATGTCGCTCCCCGTTCGCGAGGGCGCCCTGGACTGGGACCGCTTCAAATGGCCGGAGGCGGTGACCTGGTTCGCGCGCGGGCTCGGCGCCGCGCACGAAGGCGACCTTGGAGGTGCACACGCCGCGGCCGCACGCCTGGCCGAGCTCGAGCGGTCGACGGGCGCAAGCGGAGAGGCGCTCTTCGCGCGGCATATCCGCGTGCTTCGTCTCGAAGTGGATGCGTGGATCGCCCAGGTGTCGGGGAAGCGCGATTCCGCCGTGGCGCTCATGCGCGAGGCGGTCGAGCTGGAGGCGTCGACGCCGAAGCACGCGGTCACGCCCGCGCCAACACTGCCGGCCGCCGAGCTGTTCGGCGACATGCTCCTCGAGCAAGGCAAGCCGGCAGACGCGCTGGCCGCCTACCGGCGCTCGGCGTCGGGCTACCCGCGCCGGTTCAACGGCCTGCTTGGCGCGGCGCGTGCGGCGCGGCAGATGGGGAACGACACGCTCGCGCGCGCGATGTACGAGCAGCTGATCCGCGTGGCCACGGGCGGCGGGCGCGAGAGGGAGCTCTCCGAGGCGCGCGGCTTTCTCGGGCGGCGCTGAGGCACAACGAGAAGCGGCGCCCTGGAGGCGCCGCTTCACCCGTTATGCCAACCAGCCATCTCACTCGTTATGCCACAATACCCGGGGCGGGACTCGAACCCGCAAGAGCCAAAGCTCGGGGGATTTTGAGTCCCCTGCGTCTACCAAATTCCGCCACCCGGGCGCTGAGCGAAATCTAGCGCCGACGGCGGACGGAGAACACTCCCGTCACCGCGGTGGCATCGGCGGGCCGCGGCGCTGCCCCGCCCGACCGCCTGGCCGGCGCATCTCCTCGACCCGCCGCCGCATCTGGTCCTGCATCGCGAGATACTTGGCGCGCTG
>DASRHU010000110.1:0-5674 GCA_035650335.1 Gemmatimonadaceae bacterium
CGGAGCGGGGCGTCTGCGCAGTGACGTTAGGCAGCGATGATGCGAGCCTCGAACGGGCCCTGCGAGCCGAGTATCCGGCGGCCGAGATCACCCGGGCTGACCGCGATGCATCGATCACGGCGTGGCTCGACGCCGTCGTCAGGCACCTCGAGGGGAAGACGCGGCGCGTGGACGTGCCGATCGACGTGCAGGGGACCGCGTTCCAGAAGAAAGTGTGGAGCGCGCTTCGCGATATTCCCTACGGCGAGACTCGATCGTATGCCCAGGTCGCGTCGTCGATAGGCGCGCCGAAGAGCGCACGCGCCGTGGCCAACGCCTGCGCGAACAACCCGGTGGCGATCGTGATTCCGTGCCATCGCGTCACGCCCGCGACGGGTGGCACGGGCGGCTATCGCTGGGGTCCCGCGCGGAAACGTCAGATTCTCGCGCGCGAGCATGCGATCGTAGCGCGGTCTGTGTGAGAGCCGGCACGTGACCTGCTGCGGCTGACCACCCCACGGACGAAGGAGACTGGGATGGCAACGCAGACAGTGGAGAAGGAGCTCGTGCAGCTCGAGAAGGACTACTGGGAGGCGCTCAAGGACGGGGATTTGGACACGATTCTCCGGCTCACCGACAACCCTTCCATCCTGACCGGTGCACAGGGCGTGGCGAGCATCGACCATGGGACCTACAAGCAAATGATGAAGAATCCCAACTGGTCGATCGAGGACTACGATATCAGCGACGTCCAGGTGCGGATGCTCAACGACGACGTGGCGATCGTCGCCTACAAGGTGAAGGAGGAGCTCACCGTCGACGGAAAGCCGGTGACGCTCGAGGCCGCCGACGCCTCGACGTGGCTTCGGCGCGGCGATAGCTGGGTCTGCTCGCTGCACACGGAGTCGATCATCGGCGACCCGTTCGGCCGCGACCGCCGCGCTTCCTGAACGCAGCGCTTGATTGGCCGCAGATGAACGCAGAATACGCAGATTTTTCCGTTCATCTGCGTCATCTGCGGCTGATCAAGGCCTCTGCGGTTGATGCGAGAAACCGCCGCACAAGCGCCATGAGCGCTTCAGGCTCCTCGAGGTGGGCAAAGGAGCCACTCCGCTCCATCATCACCAGCTCGGCCCTCGGCGCATAACGAGCGAACTCGCGCTGGTACGCGGGATAGAGCGCCCGGTCGTATCGCCCGGCAATGACCAGGAGCGGCATCGCCAGCTCGGCCAGGCGTGGGCGGAAATCGGGCAGTCGCGCCACCTCGCCGCCGAGGAAGAACTCGATGTCGTCGCCGGCGAACACGGTGTACAGCTCCATGTTTCGCGAGCCCGGCTCGGATAACAGCTTCGCGGCGTTGTCCGGGTTGTAGAACCGTACCAGCGGGGCGTGCACCTTGTACAACGCCTGCATTTCCGGAGCGGTCGAGCGCACACCGACCGCGCGGAGCCGCAGGATCTCGTCCCACACTTCGGGGAACTGGTTCGCGATCTCGCGGTTGATGTTCTCGTGATTCCTCTGCCACATCTCCGGGCTGTGCACCGTGTTCGCGAGGATGAGCGACCCGACCCGATCGGGATGCGCGAGCGCGTACGCCTGTGCGACCATCCCGCCGTACGAGAATCCGTAGACGTGCATGCGCTCGAGGCCGAGCGCGTCTCGTAAGGCCTCGATGTCGGCGACGTCCCGCTCGAATGTGATCGTGCGGTAGTCGGTGACGGGATCCGACCGGCCGCGGCCGCGGTAGTCGACGTAGATCACTTCGTACTCGTCGGCGAGGGCGGAGAAGGCCGGGTGAAAAGTGAGGTGAGAGTTGGCGGGACCGCCGGCCAGCAGCAGCAACGGCTCTCCTTCGCCCTCTCGCTCCACCCAGAGCCGGGTGTCGCCGATGTGAACGTGTGTGCCTGGCGGGTGCATGGTCATGGGCGCGTCTCCTGTCACGGTGGCCGGACAGGATACGTCGGCGTCCCTTCGGCCGCGCCCGAAATCTTGCGGTCAAAGTGAAAAGCCGCACTTGACAAACTGGCTGAGCTAATTAGCTTATTAGCTAATAACCGAACCCACGGTGGCTCCGCATGGCCTCACCCGATTCCGTCTTCAAGGCTCTGGCCGATCCCACGCGCCGCGAGATCCTCCATCTCCTGCGCTCGGGACCGATGCCGTCCGGCGAGATCGCCGCCCGGTTTCCATCGGCGTGGGCGACGATATCGCGTCACCTCGCCGTTCTGCGCGATGCCGAGCTGGTGACGACCGAGCGCAACGGGTCGAGCATCGTCTACGAGCTCGACACCACCGTCTTCCAGGAAGCCGTCGAACACCTCCTCAACTGGGTGCAGCCCAGAGGGTCAAATGCCAAACGTCGATCGTAAGTGGCTGCCGCTCGCGCTCATCGCCGCCGCGGCGCTCGCGTCCGTCGTCACCTACGGCAAGCTGCCGGCGATGGTGGAGCTTCGCTTCGGGGGATTGCTTCCCGTGGAGCCTTCGGGGCCGACCGACCTGGTCCCTCGCTGGCTCGCGCTGTCGGGCATCCCCGTTCTCGCCCTGGCGATCTGGGCGGCATTTCGCGCCGCACCGACCGCGGTGGGTCAGCGCGTGGGGCGTCTGTTCGCCCGCGGCGCTCCTGATGCGGTGACGAGCCCCGATCAGTTCGCCCGCTTCGAGAAGACGTATGACGCGATCGTCCTGGCCGTGGTGGTTCTCCTGCTCGGCGTTCACGCCGCGATCATTGCCGGTGCGCTCGGCTACGCAGGAGCCGCGGTCCGGATCATCCCGGCCGTGCTTGGCGGCTCGCTGATCCTGATGGGGAACGTCATGCCCCGTTTGCGCCCGAACTGGGTGGCCGGTGTGCGGACGAAGCGCACGCTCGCGGATCCGCAGCTCTGGCGCTCGACGCATCGCGTGTTCGGGGCCGCATTCGTCGTGTCGGGTGTCGTGACGATGATCGTGGCGCTCCTCGCGCCGAGCTACGGCCTGGTGACCGGTCTTGCGTCGCTCATGTTGTCGTGCATCGTCGGTGGCGTTGCGTCGTTACGAGCCCGGCCGGTCGCCAACCTGTAATCGTCGCCATGCCACGCTACGCGGCGTTCCTGCGGGCCGTGAGCCCCATGAACGCGAAGATGCCGGAGTTGAAGAAGGCGCTCGAGAGCGCCGGCTTCACCGATGTGAAGACGGTGCTCTCGAGCGGAAACGTCGTCTTCACCGCTCCGAAGACCTCGGAGGCGTCGCTTCAGAAGAAGGTCGAGGCGGCCTTCGAGAAACAGCTCGGCCACACCTTCCTGACGATCGTGCGGTCGGTGGACGAGCTGCGCGCGATGCTCGCGAGCGATCCGTACGAGAGGTTCAGGCTGCCGAGCCACGCCAAGCGAGTCGTCACGTTCCTGCGCGAGAAGCCGACGGCGAAGTTGAAGCTGCCCATCGAGGTGGACGGCGCCCGGATTCTCTCGATGAGCGACCGCGAGGTCTACACGGCGTACGTGCCGAGCCCCAAGGGCGCGGTGTTCATGACCCTCATCGAGAAGACGCTCGGCAAGGACGTGACGACGCGGACGTGGGATACAGTGGCGAAGGTCGCGCGCTGACGGGAGGACGCTACATCATGATCAACGCGGTGATGATCGAGCCGATGATCGCGCCCGCGCCGGCGCCGAGCCCGATCAGTGTCGCGTACATGCGCTTCCGCATTCCGCGCTGGTCGTTCTTGCGCTCGGGCTCGAGCCATATATCGGCGAGGTGCGCGGTCGAGGTCGAGCCCCATCGATCGCTGAGCGTGAGGTACTGGCTGACCGGATCGTACCTGACGACCGCGCACGACCATGGTCCCCACCAGGGCCACTCGAACATGACCCGCTGCCCGGGGACGAGCGAGAAGCCTTTGAGCTGGTCGGGGGTGACGACGTACTCGCTCCCGCGCAGGAAGCGGACGCGGATCTCGTCCTCGCCGACCGAGATCACGTCGGCGACGTAGTGCTTGTTGTCGGCGGATCTCGCGAACACCCGGTCGCCGACCGCGGGCGGCTTCATGAGGTCGAGCCGTTCGCGTAAGGCGCGCTCGACGGCGGCGCGCGACAGGCCGACTTCTTTCGCGGCGCCGATGACCGCCTCGAGCTCGGCGTGCATCGCGTCGCCGAGCAGCGTCGTCCGTTGAATCTCCTCGGCCCGCTCGAGGACGTCGCGCAGCTCTTCGTCCGTCAGTCGCATGGTGGTCAACTCGCCTGGGACTGGGCATCGAATGTACGAGATCTGCGGCGGGGGACAAATGAGGATCGAGTTCTCAGCCCTTCGTCCTCATTCCTCGTTTCACCGGACGAGCGCCTTCTCATATCGCCACGTCTCCAACGCAAACGTCCCCTCCGACGTCTCCGCGTGGTTGATCATGTTCTCCACGCGACGCCAGCCGCACTTCTCGTAGAACCGCGCGGCGCGATCGTTCCCAATGGCACAGGAGAGCCACGCCGTCTTCGCCCCATGCTTCGCGAGCTGCAGCTCGGCGTCGGCGACGAGCGCGGCGGCCACTCCCGATCCGCGCGCCTCGGCGCTCACGTAGAGCTGGTAGAGCTCATCCTCCTTGATCCAGCAGAATCCAAGCGGACTACCTAACGGGCCGACGACGCGGACGCTGCCCAGTGCCGCCGACAGCCGGTCGCGAAAGCTCTCGAGGGTTCGAAGGCGAGCCAGCGCGGCCGGGAGGATCTTCGCGTGTGCATCCTGCCAGCCGTCGTACCACACCTTCGCGAGGTGATCGACGTCGGCCTCCTCGGCTGCTCTCACATGCATTTGGATGGTGCCTGTCGCACGGGTTGAGGTGGCTGTATGATGCGCCTCCGCCGGTCGCGGCGGCAGCCCCGGCACGCGAGGGTGCCGATTCGGACGGCGCGGCGGCCGCCGGTGTATCTTGCATCATGAAGCCAAACAGACAGAAGTTCCGCGGCTGCCTCCTGGGCGGTGCCGTCGGCGACGCCCTCGGTGCGCCGGTGGAGTTCATGACGCGCGCCGAAATCCTGGCGCGCTACGGCGAGCCCGGCATCCAGTCGTTCGACGCGGCCTACGGGCGCAAGGGCGCGATCACCGACGATACTCAGATGACGATGTTCACCGCCGAAGGCTTGTTGCAGGCGGTGAGCCGGCACCGGAGCGGGGTCGTCGAGGAACCGGAGATGGTGGTGCATCGCGCCTATCTGCGGTGGTTCGCGAGCCAGGAGCTGCGGAGCACGGCCTACTCGTCAGGCGAGGAGCGGAGCGGGTGGTTGATCAACCTCCCCGAGCTTCGCGCGCGGCGTGCGCCGGGGAGCACCTGCCTGAGCGCGCTGGCGAGCGGCCGCGTTGGCAGGCCTGATGAGCACCTCAACAACAGCAAGGGCTGCGGCGGCGTGATGCGCGTCGCTCCGTGCGCGCTGGTGAAGGAGTGGGACCCGTTCGAGCTCGGGTGCAAGACGGCCGCGCTCACCCACGGGCATCCGAGCGGATATCTGGCCGCCGGAGCGCTGGCGCTCATCATCCGCAACGTGCTCGACGATGTGGCACTCTCCGACGCGATCGGTCGCGCGATCAAGCGCCTGAAAAAGGAGTCCGGCCACGAGGAGTGCGTAGCCGCGCTGGAGCAGGCGGTCTCGTTATGGGAGCGCGATGGTCGCGAGGGCGACGTCGAAAGCCTTGGCGGGGGCTGGGTCGCGGAGGAGGCACTGGCGATCGGCGTGTA